>DASZQQ010000323.1:0-2478 GCA_035549595.1 Caulobacteraceae bacterium | reverse complement strand
CCTCCCCATGAAGGGGAGGGAGACCTCACGCCCCCAGTTCGCGTTCGACGTTGCGCCAGGTCCGGGCGTTTTCGCAGGCGCAGCCGCGCATGGTCCCGTCCTTGTCCCACCAGATCAGGGTCGGGTAGGCGAGGGTGACGCCGTTGTCCTTCAGGAGCGGGACGAGGTCGGCGACCAGCTTTCGGCCGGCCTCGATGACCGCGGTGCGGGCCATGTCGCCGTCGGCGGGGGGCACGCCGGGCGCGGTCCAGGCGGTGGGCGGGTTCACCTTCGACCACGCCTCGAACAGGGGCCAGCTGCGGTTCAGCCAAAGCTCGGCGACCGTCGCCCGCTCCGCCGGCGTCGAGTGCGCCTGGCCGTTCTTGTCGGCGCGGGCGATCATGATCACCCGCGTGTCGACCCCGGCCTTGTGCAGCTTGGGGAACTCCTCGGCCACGAAGGCGATGCAGTCGGAGCAGGTGCGGTACGAGACCATGTACAGCGTCGGGCCGGTGAGATGCGGCGAGACGTAGCCCGAGCCCTTCAGAAGCGCGGCGATCTCCGCCTGGCGCTTGCCGATCGTGTGCGGGCGCCAGCGCAGGTCAAGCGCCCACCAGGCGCCGAGGCCGCCGACGATCACCACCAGCACCGCCACGGCGGCCAGCCAGACCTTCCAACGCCTCATTGGTCCTACTCCCTAGCCCACAATGGGTTTGCTTGAGCCTCAGCCCGCCTGCGGTCAACCGCCGCCCTTGCCGCCGGGCGCGCGGCGAAGGCATGTAGACTGATCGAACGCGCGAGGGGACGAGGCGGCCATGCTGATCCACGCCGAGGGTGATTTCCGTCTGAACACGGCCGAGGACACCGCCCGCCTGGGCGCGCGCCTGGCCAGGGTGCTGCAGAAGGGCGAGGCGATCTGCCTGTCGGGCCCGCTGGGAGCCGGCAAGTCGGTGCTGGCGCGGGGCCTGGTCCGCGCCCTGGCGCCGGGCGAGGCCGAGATCCCGAGCCCGACCTTCACCCTGGTGCAGTTCTACGAGGGGCCGAAGTTCCCGCTGGCCCACTTCGACCTCTATCGCCTGAAGTCCGCCGACGAGGCGTTCGAGATCGGGCTCGACGAGGCCCTGCAGGGCGGGGCGGCGGTGATCGAGTGGGCCGAGCGTCTCGGCCACCACCTGCCGGCCGATCGCCTCGACGTGGAGCTGACCATCGACGGCGAATCGCGGCACGCGCGGCTGACGCCGCACGGGGCGTGGGAGGAACGTCCGCTTGAATCCTGACCGCGAGGCGCAAAAGCGCGCCTTCCTGGCCGCCGCCGGCTTCGGCGCCGCCACGCGCACGCCGCTGAGCGGCGACGCCTCGACGCGCCGCTACGAGCGCCTGACGACGAGCGCCGGAACCAGCCTGATCTTCATGGACCAGCCGCCGTCGGCGGAGACCCAGCCGTGCCCGCCCGGCGCCAGCGACGCCGAGCGCGCCGCCCTCGGCTACAACGCCCTCGCGCGCCTGGCCGCCGGCCGCGTCGAGGCGTTCGTGGCCTGCGCCCACTATCTGCGCTCGCGCGGGCTCTCCGCGCCCGAGGTGGTCGCCGCCGACGCCCCCGCGGGCCTCGCGGTGCTGGAGGACCTGGGCGACGACCTCTATGCGACCCTGATCGCCGCCGGGACCGACGAGGGGCCGCTGTACGACGCGGCCATCGACGTGCTGGCGGACCTGCACGCCGAGGCGCCGCCGGCCATGCTCGAGGCGCCGGGAGCGGCCTGGCCGCTGCTCGACTACGACGAGCTGGCGCTGAAGACCGCCGGCGACCTCTTCACCGAGTGGCTGCCGAAATTCCTGCCCGGGCTCGACTTTGGCGAGGCGGCCGTGGCCGAGTGGGAGGCCTTCTGGGCCCCGATCCGCGCGCGCGGCGCGGCCGGGGCCAGCGTCTTCTGCCATCGCGACTACCACGCCGAGAACCTGATCTGGCTGCCGCAGCGCCAGGGCGTCGCCCGCGTCGGCCTGCTCGACTTCCAGGACGCCCTGCGCGCCCACCCGGCCTGGGACCTCTCGATGCTGCTGCACGACGCGCGCCGCGACGTCCGGCCAGAGCGCGAAGAGGCGTCCCTGGCGCGCTACTTCGCCTTGCGCCCCGGCGTGGACCGCCGGGCGTTCCTGGCCGACTTCAACGCCCTGGGCGCCCTCAACGTCGCGCGAATCCTCGGCATCTTCTCGCGACTGGTGGTGCGCGACGGCAAACCGAAGTACGCCAGCTTCATGCCCCGCCTCTGGCGCTATCTCGACCGCTGCGCCGGCCACCCGGACCTGGCCGCCCTGAAGGCCTGGCTGGACCGCCACGTCCCGCCGGAGCGGCGCGGCTGATGGGGCCGAAGACGGCCATGGTGCTGGCCGCGGGGCTCGGCACGCGGATGCGCCCGCTGACCGACGACCGGTCGAAGGCCATGGTCGAGGTCGCCGGCAGGCCACTGATCGACCACATGCTGGACCGCCTCGCCGACGCCG
>DASZQQ010000322.1:0-2545 GCA_035549595.1 Caulobacteraceae bacterium | reverse complement strand
GCCGCCTTCAGCCGGCCGGAGAGTTCGGCCAGCTCCGCGCGGCTCTCGACCTGGACGCCGACGTGGTCGACCCCGACCGCCGCCCCGCGCGCCGAGATGGCGAAATTCACCCGCGGGTCCTCCAGCATCCACTTGGCGTAGTCGTCCTTGAGCACCGTCGGCGGCGCGCCGAACAGGGTCTCGTAGAACTGGATCGATTGGGCGAGGTCGGGCACGCTCACGTGCAGGTGCAGGCGCTTCATGGGGAAGCCTCCGAGGATGATGAGAAATCTATATTTCGAGAAATATAGAATCGTCAAGCCCGTATCGACCACTGACACCGCAGGCCGCTGGCGCACGCGCGCCGCCCAGCGGGTCGACGCCCCCCCCATGACCCAGATCTACAACCAGGGCGTCGAGGAGCGCGTCGGCGCCTTCGAGGCCGAGCCGAGGGTCGCGAGCCAGACGAGGACGGGTTCGACGACGTCGAGCGCCTGATCGACGACAACCTCGACTGACGGCCGGCGGCTGCGGCCCGCTTCAGTCGATGAACACCCAGGCGCCGTCGGGCTGGCGGCAGGCGTGGCCGTTGGTGCGCCGGCGGTTCGCGAAGGTCTCCTCGTTGAGGTAGGTCGCGCAGCTGAAGCCGTTCGGGTCGGTGTAGTAGCTGCGCACGCTGAACGAGCCGCCGTGGCCGCTGTGCGGGTTGGTCCAGCGGTAGGGCATGCCCGGCCGGCCGGCGTTGAGGGCGTCGTAGTACGACCGGTAGGCGTAGCCGCGGTCCTCGCAGTCCATGTCGCGCGTCAGGGCCGCGCCGACGGCGCTGCCGATGATCACCCCGGCGATGGTCGGTCCGGCCCGGTGCTCGCCGCCGGCCGCCTGGCCGAGGAGACCGCCGATCAGGCCGCCGAGAAGGACGCCGGCCGGATCCGGACGGTCGCGGCACTCGCGGTAGTAGATGTCGTCGTCATAGGTCCAGGTGCGGGAATAGCGGCGGCGCCAGAGGTCGTCGCGGTCGTCGCGGTAGCGGGTCTCGCGAACGACGCCGGTGGCGATCGACACCAGCACGCAGCTGCCGACGTCGTAGCACATCCACTGGTAGCCGCGCGGCGGAGCCGTGAGGTTGCGCGCGCGCCAGTCGGGCACGGCGTACTGGCCCTGGCGGTACTGCTGCGGCACGCGGTCGCCGCGCGACCAGCGGGCGCCGTAGGGCAGGCCCGGCAGGGCGTTCCGCGCGCCTGCAGCGGGCCCGGCGCCCGGCCGCTGACCCATCATCACCCCGGGCATGCCGCCTGGACCGCCCCCAGGCATCGCGCCCTGCATGGGTCCCTGTGGGCCGCTGGGCATGCCGCCTTGCGCACCGGCCGGCATCCCGCCATGCATGGCGCCTGGTGCGACGCCTTGCATGCCGCCGGGGGGGCCGCCCTGCATGCCGCCCGGCATACCCTGGGACTGCCCGCCTTGCTGCAGGACGGGCGGGGGCGTGATCTGGGAAGGCGCCCCGGGCTGGCCCGGCGGGCCGGACGGCGGCTGGACTCCCTGTGGCGGCCCTGAAGGCTTCTGGCCCTGCCCGTCAGGTCCCCTGTGACGACCGCCCTTCTGGTCGTCCTGCGGCTGGCCATGCTGCGCATCGGCGGGCTGGCCCGGTGGCCCGGGGGGCGGCTGGTCGGCAGGGCCCGGCTGGGCGAAGGCGGCGGCGCCGCCCATGAGCGACATGGTCAGCGCGAGCGTCGTCAGTCGGCGCGTCTTCATGGTCGTGGCATCCTGTTCATGGGTGGGCGGGGGGGACACAGGCGCGCAGGCGCCCAGCGTTCGATCTCGATCAGCTCGAGCACGTATCGGGGGCGACCGCCCAGGCCCGGCCAGACGGCCCCGCTCAACTCCGCGGCGAGACGATTGACCAAGGGCATGGCGGCCCTCCGTCTGACGTCGGCGACGCGCGGGAAGCGCGCGCCGTCCTGCGGTCAGGACGTGCACGGTGGCGCCGCGGACGGCGCCGCTCCATGAGCTAGATCAAATGGCCGAACGACGTTCGCGCGCTTTCGCGGCCGGCGGATCTCAGCCCGGCTCGCCGGCGGCCGCGTCCAGCAGGAGGTAGGCGCGGCCGGCGTCCGACGACAGCAGGGCCGCGGCCTGGTAGCCGCCGCGGTCGCGGCGCATGGCTTCGCCGATCACGCCGGCGTAGCGCTGGACGAAGGCCTGGCCGCGGGCGCGGAACGGGGCGTCGCTGATCAGGCGGCGCGACAGGCGGCGCACAGCGGCCGGGGCGAGCGCGCGGACCACCTCGCGGGCGCCGGCGACGTCCTCGGTCTGGATCGCCGCGGCGATCTCCTCGACCCGGCTGCGCGACAACAGGGCCGTGGGATCGATGCCCATGCCCTCGACCTCGCGGAACAGGGCCCGGCCCTCGTCGGCGTCGTCGCCGGCGGCGTCGCCGTCGATCGAGGTCAGCAGCTCCTTCCAGGTCCAGCCGGAGTCCTGGGCCGGCTGGGCGGCAGCGGCGGGCGCCGGCGCGCCGCCCGTGGCCTGGTCGAACACGGCCTTGAACTCGTCGTCCGTCGCCGTG
>DASZQQ010000321.1:0-2444 GCA_035549595.1 Caulobacteraceae bacterium | reverse complement strand
GGGCGTCGGCGGCGGCCAGGGCGTCGAGGGCGGCCGCCGGCAGGCCCGCGCGGGTGCGCAGGTCGTCGATGGAGGCGAACGGCCGCTCGGCGCGAGCGGCCATGATCCGGTCGGCCCATTCCGCGCGGAAGCCGTCGATGCGCGAGAGGCCGAGGCGCAGGGCCTTGCGCGGATCGCCGGGGAAGGCGCTGGGGCCCGGCCAGGACGGCGTGCGGAACCTGGCCGTGGGAACCGGATGCAGGCCTGACGTCAGGTCCGAGGGCACAGGTTCCAGGGTGCTCATCCAGTCGCTCGAGCCGATGTCGGGCGGCAGCACCACCACGCCGTGCTCGCGCGCGTCGCGCACCAGCTGGGCCGGGGCGTAGAAGCCCATCGGCTGGCTGTTGAGCAGGGCGGCGCAGAACACCTCGGGGTAGAAGGCCTTCAGCCAGGCCGAGACATAGACCAGCTGGGCGAAGGCGGCGGCATGGCTCTCGGGGAAGCCGTATTCGCCGAAACCCTTGATTTGGTTGAAGCAGCTCTGGGCGAACTCGGGATCGTAGCCGCGCCGGACCATGCGGCTGACCATCTTCTCCTCGTATTGGTGGATGGTGCCCATGTGGCGGAAGGTGGCCATGGCGCGGCGCAGGCCGTTGGCTTCGTCGCCGGTGAACTCGGCGGCGACCATGGCGATCTTCATGGCGTGCTCCTGGAACAGCGGCACGCCGAGGGTGTCCTTGAGGACGTTGCGCAGTTCGTCGGGATCGTACTGCGGTCCGGGCTTGGGGAAGTCGACGACGTAGGGCTCGCCGCGGTCCCTGGCCTCCCGCTCCTCCTTGCGCGCCTTCAGATAGGGATGGACCATGCCGCCCTGGATCGGGCCGGGGCGCACGATCGCCACCTCCACCACCAGGTCGTAGAACTTGCGCGGCCGCAGGCGCGGCAGCATGGCCATCTGCGCCCGGCTCTCCACCTGGAAGGTCCCGACGGAGTCGCCCAGGCACAGCATGTCGTAGACCCGCGGATCCTCCTTGGGCAGGGTCTGCAAGGTCAGGCGCTCGCCGTTCCAGTCCTCGCCGTAGTGCTGCTCGATCAGGGCGAAGCTCTTGCTGATCGCGGTCAGCATGCCCAGGGCCAGGACGTCGACCTTCATGATCTTGAGGGCGTCGATGTCGTCCTTGTCCCACTCGATGAAGGTGCGCTCGGGCATGGCGGCGTTGCCCACCGGCACGGTCTCCACCAGGGGCTCCTGGGTCAGGACGAAGCCGCCGACGTGCTGCGACAGGTGGCGGGGGAAGCCGATCAGCTGCTGGGTCAGCTCCAGGGCCAGCTTCAGGCGCGGAGAGGTCCCGTCCAGCCCCGTGCGTTTGACGTGGTCGTCGTGCAGGCCCTCGCCCCAGGAGCCCCAGACGGTGCCGGCCAGGGCGGCGGTGACGTCCTCGGTCAGGCCCAGCGCCTTGCCCACGTCGCGGATCGCCGAGCGCGGGCGGTAGCAGATCTGGGTGGCGCAGATGGCGGCGCGGTGGCGGCCGTAGCGGCGATAGACGTACTGGATCACCTCCTCGCGGCGGGCATGCTCGAAGTCGACGTCGATGTCGGGCGGCTCGCTGCGCTCCTCGGACAGGAAGCGCTCGAACAGGACGTTCTGCTGGCTCGGGTCGACCGAGGTGATGCCGAGGAAGTAACAGACCACCGAATTGGCGGCCGAACCGCGCCCCTGGCAGAGGATGCCCTGGCTCCGGGCCCAGGCGACGATGTCGTGCACCGTCAGGAAGTAGTGTTCGTACTTCACCTTGCGGATGAGCTTCAGCTCCTTGCGCAGGGTCTCGACGATGGTGGTCGGGACGCCGTCCGGAAACCGCGCGCGGGCGCCGGCGATGGCCAGGTCGCGCAGGTGCTGGGGCGCGGTCTTGCCGGGCGGGACCGGCTCGTCGGGGTATCTGTACTTGAGGTCGTCGAGGCGGAAGCGGACCGCCTCGAACACCTCCAGCGTGCGGTCGACCGCGTCCTCGTGGCCCTGGAACAGCCGGCGCATCTCGGCTTCGGGCTTCATGTGCCGTTCGGCGTTGGCCTCCAGTCTCAGGCCGGCTTCGTCGATGGTCACGCCATGACGCACGCAGGTCAGCACGTCCTGCAGCCGGCGGCGTTCGAAGTGATGGTAGAGCACGCCGTTGCTGGCCAGCATGGGCGCGCCTGTGCGCCGGGCGATGTCGGCCAGCGCGTTCAGCCGCGCGCGGTCGTCGCCCCGGTACAGCGGCGAGGCCAGGAGGTAGAGCCGATCGGGCCACGCCTTGCGCCAGTGCAGGAGCCGGTCGTCGAACGCCTGGTCCAGGACGGCCGGAGCCGGGACCAGGGCGATGAGGCCTTCGCCGAGTTCGACCGCCTGGTCGAAGGCGAGCCTGCAGTCGCCCTTTCCGATCGGCTGCCAGCCGCCCTTCTGCGCCTGGGGCAGGACCTCGGTGTCC
>DASZQQ010000320.1:0-12000 GCA_035549595.1 Caulobacteraceae bacterium | reverse complement strand
CGCTGTGCTTCTTGTTGGCGGCCCAGAACGGCTTGCCGTTCACCTGCCGCACCGGCGCGGGCGCCGCCGAGGCCTGGGCCGCCGGCGCCGGTGAACCCGCCGACGCCGAAGCCGCCGAGCCGTCCGGCGCGCGGGCCGGCACGGCCGACGGATGCCCGCCGCAGGCGGCCAGGGCCAGGGCCATAGCGCAGGCGGCGCCGAGGCCGACAGTGGTTCTTCCGATCGCAACTCTCGTTCCAGTCATCACCCCAATTCCCCTTCAGAGTGTAGGTTGCGAACAAACAAAGAACACAATCGCCGGTTTGTCGAGTCCCTTCGTTCGGGTAAAGAGCGGCCGTCCGCGGGAGGCCCCCTTGACCGACACCTCGAGCCACAAGCGGGTGCTGCTGATCGTCGGCGGCGGCATCGCGGCCTACAAGGCGCTGGAGCTGACGCGCCTGATGCGCAAGGCCGGGATCGGCGTGCGCCCGGTGCTGACCACAGCCGGCGCCCAGTTCGTGACGCCGCTCTCCCTCGGCGCCCTGGCCGAGGACAAGGTCTACGCCGACCTCTTCTCCCTGACCGACGAGGCGGAGATGGGCCACATCGAGCTGTCGCGCTCGGCCGACCTCGTCGTCGTCGCCCCGGCGACCGCGGACCTGATGGCCAAGGCGGCGAACGGCCTTGCCGGCGACCTCGCCTCCACGGTCCTCCTCGCCACCGACAAGCCGGTGCTGATGGCGCCGGCGATGAACGTGCGCATGTGGCTGCACCCGGCCACCCAGCGGAACCTGAAGACCCTGCAGGCCGACGGCGTCGCCTTCGTCGGCCCCGACGAAGGGGCCATGGCCTGCGGCGAGTTCGGCCCGGGCCGCATGGCTGAGCCGCAGGCGATCCTGGCGGTCGTCCAGCGGATGCTGGCCCCGGCGGCGCAGCCCCTGGCCGGCCGGCACGTGCTGATCACCGCCGGTCCCACTGCCGAGCCGCTGGACCCGGTGCGCGTCCTCACCAACCGCTCGAGCGGCAAGCAGGGCTACGCCATCGCCGGCGCCCTGGCCGGGCTGGGGGCGCGGGTGACCCTGGTCTCCGGCCCCGTGGCCATCGCCGCCCCGCCGGGCGTCACCCGCGTCGACGTCGAGACGGCCGATCAGATGCTGGCCGCCTGCCGCGCGGCCCTGCCGGCGGACGCGGCGGTGTTCGTCGCCGCGGTGGCCGACTGGCGCCCCGACGAGGCGTTCGGGGTGAAGCTGAAGAAGGGCAAGGACGGCCCGCCGGTGGTGCGGCTGGTGGAGAATCCCGACATCCTGGCCACGCTCTCGGCGCGCGGCCCGGCGCGGCCGAGGCTGGTGGTCGGCTTCGCCGCCGAGACCAACGACCTGGAGGCCAACGCCCGCGACAAGCTCTCGCGCAAGGGCTGCGACTGGGTGGTGGCCAACGACGTCAGCCAGGACGGGATCATGGGCGGGGACGACAACGAGGTGCTGCTGGTGAGCGCGGACAAGACCGAACGGTGGGAGAAGGCCTCCAAGGCCGAGGTCGCGCGGCGCCTGGCCGCCCGCATCGCCGAGGCGCTGGCGTGAGCGCCCCCAGGGTCCGGGTCGCCCGCCTTCCGCACGGCGCGGACCTGCCGCTGCCGGCCTACGAGACCGCCGACGCCGCCGGCATGGACCTGCGCGCGGCGGTGCCGCAGGACGAGCCCCTGACCCTGCGCCCCGGCTCGCGCTTCGCCGTGCCCACGGGGCTGACCATGGCCATCCCGCCGGGCTTCGAGGGCCAGGTTCGGCCGCGCTCGGGCCTCGCCCTGCGCCAGGGGGTCACCTGCCTGAACAGCCCCGGCACCATCGACGCCGACTACCGGGGCGAGGTGAGGGTGATCCTGATCAACCACGGCGAGGAGGACGTCATCGTCCGCCGCGGCGACCGCATCGCCCAGCTGCTGATCAGCCCCGTGGCCCAGGCCGCCTGGGACGAGGTCGAAACCCTCGACGAGACCGCCCGCGGTTCCGGCGGCTTCGGCTCGACGGGGGCGACGTAGGGGCGCGGCTGAACCCGTGGCTCCCCAGGTCAGCTTCCCGCGTCGGGTCGACGGCCGTTCGCGAGCCGAAGCCGCGTCAACGTTGTCCGTGCGAGCTGACGCTGCTACATCCTGCGAGTGTCCGCGCCAGGCCTGTTGATCTTCGGAACATCCCACGTGGGCAAGTCGACGCTGGCGAAACGCGTCGGCGAAAGCTGGAACGCCCGCGTTACGTCCACCGACACATTGGGTCGTCATCCTGGTCGGCCGTGGCCGCTGGTTCGCCCGCCGGTCGATGAATACTATTCCTGCCTCACCGACGAGACGATCTATTGGTTCCTGCGGGTGCATCACGAGAATATCTGGCCCGTCGTCGAGCGGAAGATTGCTTCGGAGCGCGCCATCCCTGGGCGGTTCGTTCTCGAGGGGGCGGCGCTACGCCCGGAAATGATTTCGAAACTGGACGCCTCGGATCTGCTCGTTGTCGGCCTGTACGCCGACTCCGCCTTTTTGAGAGAAAGAATGGAGGCCGCGAGCCGATACGGTGAGCAGGACGAGCATCGGAAGACGCTCATCTCTCGATTCATCTCGCGCTCTCTTCGCGACAACGACGAAATCGTGCGTGAGGCGGAACGGCTGGGACTGTTGTTGATAGATGTCGCGGATGCTGCGCGCGTGCAGGACATCCTTGAGAAGCTAGCCGCCGCCTAGTCGGACGCACCTTGCTCGGCTGGTCGGCAATCCAGAGACGAGGGGCGCCCGCCCGCCCGCTCAGGCCCCCGTCAGCGGCGGCGGGCGGGTGAAGCCGCCGAGGCGTTCGTCGATGGCTTCGGCGACGGCCAGGGTGCGCGAGTCGGCGCCGCGCGGACCGATGATCTGCACGCCGACCGGCAGGCCCGAGGCGGCATGTCCGGCCGGGACGGCCGTCGCCGGCAGGCCACAGGCGGTGGCGAGCGCGATCCAGCGCATCATGGCCATGTACGGGAACCGCCGGCCGTCGGAGGCCATGAGGCTGCGCCGCTGGAACGGGCGGTGGTCGTGCGGGAAGGCGACGACGGGCGTGATCGGGGCCAGGATCACCTCGACGTCTCCGAAGGTCCTGCGCATCTGGGCGCCGGCCCGGGCGCGGACCTCGTCGGCGGCGATCCACTCGGCATGGGTGGCGGTGTAGGCCGCGGCCGTCCCGGCCCAGCCGTCGCGCGCGGCGCCGAACTTCAGGGCTAGGCGCGCCAGGCCGCCCATCCGGCGAAGGCCGGCCTGGGCGCGGGCGGGCATGTCGCCGGCCAGGACCGAGGCCAGCAGCACCTGGTAGGCGCCGATCAGGGCCTCGGCGTCGACGAACCGCTTCATCGGCCGGATCTCGGCGCCCTGGGCCGCCAGCTCGGCGGCGAAGGTCTCGATGCAGGCGCGGACCTCGTCGTCGAGCCAGAACGACGGCTCGTCGAGCCAGAGGCCGACCTTCAGGCCGCGCAGGTCCGCCGGCTGCGCCTTGGGGGCGAGGGGACCGTTCTCGATCACCGACAGCAACAGGCGCAGGTCCCGCGCCGAGCGGGCCATCGGACCGACGACGTTGAGGTCGCGCTCGGCCAAGGTCCCGGGCGCCGGCGGCACGTGGCCGATCTGCGAGACCATCCCCCAGGTCGGCTTGTGCGAGAACACGCCACAGAACGACGCCGGCACGCGCAGAGAGCCGCCGATGTCCGAGCCGAGCTCGAGCGCCGTCACCCCGGTCGCCAGCGCCGCGGCCGACCCGCCGGACGAGCCGCCGGTGGTGCGCTCCAGGTCCCAGGGGTTGTTCGTGGTCCCGTAAAGGGCGTTGTAGGTCTGCCAGTCGCCGGCCATCACCGGGGTGTTGGTCTTGCCCCAGACGACGGCGCCGGCGGCGCGGATTGCGGCGACCGACACGGCGTCGGACGCCTTGCGATGCAGGAGCGCGTCGAGCCCGGACGAGGCCGGCATGCCTTCGACGTCGAAGGTGTCCTTCACGGTCATCGGCAGGCCGGCCAGCAGGCCGCCCTGGCCGCCGCGCGCGCGCAGGTCGTCGGCGGCCCTCGCCCGCTGCCGGGCGCGCTCGACGTCGGTGGCGACGACGGCGTTGACCGGTCCCTTGACCTCGGCGTGGCGGCGAAGCGCCAGGTCGAGCAGCTCCTCGGCGCCGATGCGCCGGGCCTCCAGGGCGGCGAGCTGGCCGGTGGCGTCGAGCGAGAGCATGTCGGCCATGGCGATCAGTCCCGAAAGCCGAGCACGTCCTGCATGTCGTAGAGCCCCGGCGGCTTGCCGGCGACCCAGGCCGCCGCGGCGACGGCGCCGCGCGCGAACAGGCTGCGGTCGCGGGCCGAGTGCGAGAAGGTGATGATCTCGTCCTCGGCGGCGAACATCACCTGGTGCTCGCCGACGATGCCGCCGCCGCGCAGCACGGCGAAGCCGATGTCGCCGGCCCGGCGCGCGCCGGGGATGCCATCGCGGCCGCGCACGGCCACCTGGCCGAGGCCCACGCCGCGGCCCTCGGCCGCCGCCTGGCCCAGCATCAGCGCCGTGCCCGAGGGGGCGTCGACCTTGCGCCGGTGGTGGGCCTCGACCACCTCGACGTCCCAGTCCTCGGGCCCGAGCCGGCGGGCGACCTGGCGCACGATCCCGGCCAGCAGGTTGACGCCCAGCGAGAAGTTGCCGGTGCGCACGATGGCGATGCGGGCCGAGGCGGCGCGGACCGCGTCTTCCTCCGCCTCGGTCAGGCCCGTGGAGCCGATGACCAGCGCGGGCCCGCCGCGCGCGGCCGCGGCCTTGGCCAGGGCCTCGGAGGCCGGGCCGTTGGTGAAGTCGACGATGACGTCGCAGGTCTCGAAGGCCGCGTCGCGCGAGACCAGCCTCGCCTGGCCGATCGCCTCGCCCTCGGAGCCCGGCCGGTCGAACAGCGCCCCGATCGCCAGGTCCGGCCGCGTCGCCGCGGCGGCCACGATGGCATGACCCATGCGGCCCATGGCCCCGGCCACGCCGATCCTGATGGGAGCCGAACCGGCCATGTCGCCATCCAATCCGAAGAAGCTTCGCGCGGGCCGCCCAAGCCGGCCCGAAGCCGCCTATAGGGCCGCGGGGCCAGCGCTGGTCAATGGATTTGCTCGGCCACATTGACCCTGGGTTAGGCGGGGATGAGGAATCGCGAGGTTGTTTCGGGGGGGCTCGGCGGCTAGGTTGCGCGCCTTTTCGCATCCTAGGGGAGGCGGCGCGGGCCCGTTCCGGTTCCGGCGCCCATGATATTCGCCATATGAGCGACGCTGAAAAACGCACTTTCACCGACGACGAGGCCCTGGCGTTCCACAGATACCCGACGCCGGGCAAGATCGCCGTCGTGCCGACCAAGCCGATGGCGACGCAGAGGGACCTGTCCCTCGCCTACTCGCCGGGCGTGGCCGTGCCGGTGCTGGCGATCGCCGACGATCCCGACCTCGCCTACGACTACACGTCCAAGGGCAACCTGGTGGCGGTGATCTCCAACGGCACCGCCATCCTCGGCCTCGGCGACCGCGGCGCGCTGGCGGCCAAGCCGGTGATGGAAGGCAAGTCGGTGCTGTTCAAGCGCTTCGCCGACGTCGATTCCATCGACATCGAGGTCAGCTCCAAGGACCCCGACGAGATCATCACGGTGGTCAAGAACATCGGCGTCACCTTCGGCGGCATCAACCTCGAGGACATCAAGAGCCCCGAGTGCTTCCGCATCGAGACCGAGCTGCAGGAGCTGCTCGACATCCCGGTGTTCCACGACGACCAGCACGGCACGGCGATCATCTCGGCCGCCGGCCTGATCAACGCCTGCGAGATGACCGGCCGCAAGCTCGAGGACATCAAGCTGGTGCTGAACGGCGCCGGCGCGGCCGGGATCGCCACCCTGGAACTCGTCAAGGCGATGGGCGCCAAGGCCGAGAACTGCATAGCCGTCGACACCAAGGGCGTGATCTGGCGCGGCCGCACCGAGGCGATGAACCAGTGGAAATCGGCGCACGCGGTCGACACCCCGCTGCGCACCCTGGAAGAGGCCGTGAAGGGCGCCGACGTGCTCTTCGGCCTGTCGGTGAAGGACGCCTTCACCCAGGATCTGATCAAGGTCATGGCGCCGAACCCGATCATCTTCGCCATGGCCAACCCGGACCCCGAGATCACGCCGGAGGCCGTGCATGCGGTGCGTCCCGACGCCATCGTCGCCACCGGCCGTTCGGACTATCCGAACCAGGTCAACAACGTCCTGGGCTTCCCCTACATCTTCCGCGGCGCCCTCGATGTGCGCGCCCGGCGGGTGAACATGGAGATGAAGATCGCCTGCGCCCGGGCCCTGGCCGAGCTCGCCCGCGAGGACGTGCCCGACGAGGTCGCCGCCGCCTATCACGGCAAGCACCTGAAGTTCGGGCCCGAGTACATCATCCCCTCGCCGTTCGACCCGCGCCTGATGTGGTACGTGCCCCCGTTCGTCGCCCAGGCGGCGATGGACACCGGCGTCGCGCGCAAGCCGATCACCGACATGGACGCCTACCGCGAGTCCCTGGCGCGCCGGCTCGACCCCACCGCGGGCTTCCTGCAGAAGATCTCCGGCGCCGTGCAGTCGGGGCCGGCCAAGCGGATCGTCTTCGCCGAGGGCGAGGAGCCGTCGGTGATCCGCGCCGCCTACGCCTTCCAGAGCCAGGGCTTCGGCAAGGCCATCCTGGTCGGGCGCGAGGAACTGGTGCGCGAGAACATGCACCTGGCCGGCCTCGACCCCGACGAGGTCAGCCTCGAGGTCGTCAACGCCCGCATCTCCAAGCACAATCCGGAGTTCGTCGACTTCCTCTACGGACGCCTGCAGCGCCAGGGCTACCTGCACCGCGACGTCCAGCGCCTGATCAACCAGGACCGCAACTCCTTCGCCGCCTCGATGGTGGCGCTGGGCTACGCCGACGGCCTCGTCACCGGCGTCACCCGCGCCTACGACCAGGCGCTGGAGGAGGTGCTGCGGGTGATCGACCCGGCCCCTGGCGGGCGGATCATCGGCATGTCGATCGTGCTGGCCAAGGGCCGCACCCTGTTCATCGCCGACACCAACGTCACCGAGATGCCCGAGGCCGAGGAACTGGTGGAGATCGCCTGCGAGGCCGCCCGTGCGGTCCGCCGGCTGGGCCACACCCCGCGCGTGGCCTTCATGTCCTACTCGGCCTTCGGCAACCCGATGGGTGTGCGCTCCGAGAAGGTGCGCGAGGCCGTCGCCCTCCTCGACGAGCAGGGCGACATCGACTTCGAGTACGAGGGCGAGATGCCGCCCGAGCTGGCGCTCGATCCGACCACGCGGTCGAACTATCCGTTCATGCGCCTCTCGGGCCCCGCCAACGTGCTGATCATGCCGGCGATCCACTCGGCGTCGATCTCGACCAAGCTGCTGCAGTCGCTGGGCGAGGCCGAGGTGGTCGGCCCGCTGCTGCTGGGCCTGACCAAGTCGGTGCAGATCTGCCCGCTCTCGGCCTCGGTGTCGAAGATCCTGAACATGGCCATGATGGCCGCCTACGAACAGCCGCTCGAAGCGGCGGAAGGGTAGGGGGACCATGGCCTCGTGATCGCTCGCTTGTTCCCAAGACCCAGAACGAGAGGCTGACCGGACCCTGCAGCAAGGGGTGCGCTCGCGCTCGCATCCCTTCATCCTGCAACCAGGAGATCCGGCCATGTCTGCGATCCGCAGAAGCGCCATCGGCATCGATTTCGGCACCACCAACACCGTCCTGTCGCTGGTCGGCGAGGACGGCCACGCCCAGCTCGTCAGCTATCCCACGGACGGCCACGCCGGCACGGACGACCTCGTCGCCTTCCGCTCGGCGCTCAGCTTCTACGCCCCCGACGGCGCGCCGAAGGACCGCGTCGTCGAGGCCGGCCCCTGGGCCATCGACGCCTATGTCGAGGAGCCGCTGGAGACGCGCTTCATCCAGTCGTTCAAGACCTATGCGGCGAGCCCGCTCTTCAAGGACACCGAGGTGCTGGGGCGCCGCTACCGCTTCGAGGACCTGCTCTCGACCTTCCTGCTGCGCCTGCGCGCCCACGCCGGCGAGACCCTGGAGCAGATACCGACCACGGCCATCGTCGGCCGCCCGGTGAACTTCGCCGGCCGCCAGCCCGACCCGGCGCTCGCCGTCGAGCGCTACCAGACAGCGTTCGAGCGCCTGGGCTTCACCGACATCCGCTACGCCTACGAGCCGGTCGCCGCGGCCTTCTTCTTCGCCCGCAAGCTGGCCGGCGACGCCACCGTGCTGGTGGCCGACTTCGGCGGCGGCACCTCGGACTTCTCGATCGTCCGCTTCCACCGGGAGGGGGGCGAGGTGCGCTCCAAGGCGCTGGCCAACTCCGGGGTCGGGGTCGCCGGCGACGCCTTCGACTACCGCATCATCGACAACCTGGTCTCGCCCTGGCTCGGCAAGGGCTCCAGCTACCGCGGCTTCGATTCGGCGAACATCCTGCCGATCCCCAACCGCTACTTCGCCGCCTTCGCCCGCTGGGAGCAGCTCGCCCTGCTGCGCGCCTCGCGCGACATGCGCGAGATCCGCGGCCTGTTGCGCACCTCGCTCCAGCCGGAGAAGATCGAGCGCCTGGTCGAGCTCCTCGACGACAACCACGGCTACCGCCTCTACCAGGCCGTCAGCCGCCTGAAGGAGGCCCTGTCGGCGCAGGAGCAGGCGACGTTCCTGTTCGAGGCCGGCTCGATCCGCATCGAAAAGCCCGTCGCCCGCGCCGACTTCGAATCCTGGATCGCCCCCGAGCTCGGGATGATCGAGACCGCCGTCGACGAGGCCCTGGCCCGCGCCGGCCTGACCCCCGACGGCGTCGACCGCGTGTTCCTGACCGGCGGCTCGTCCTTCGTCCCGGCCGTCCGGCGCCTCTTCGCCGACCGCTTCGGCGAGGCGAAGCTCGAGAGCGGCGGCGAGCTCGTCTCGATCGCCTCGGGCCTCGCCTACATGGGCCTGGAGCGCGATTTGGAGCAGTGGACGGCGGAGGCGTAGATCTATCCGAACAGCGGGGTCGTCATCCACGCTGCACTGTTCTGTCCACGAACCACACGAACCACACGAACGACTTCATGTAGCCATTCGCCTCGCGGCCCAGCTGGGACCCGTTCGTGTGGTTCGTGTGGTTCGTGGACTCTTCTTTGAGGCGGCAGCCGCGCCGGGCCGCTAGGGTCGCGCCATGTCGAGCCACCCGCTGGACCTTCCCGTCTGGTCCGCCCTGACGGGCCGCCAGGCCCATCTCGCCATCGTCGAGGGCGGGGCGCGGCGCTACGACCCGGCCTACGGCGTGTTCGCGGCGCTCGAGGACCGCTCCGCCGCCAGTCTGGCCGACCTCGGCGCGCTGATCGCGGCGCACGGCGACGTGGCCTTCCTCGAGGCCGACTCTCCGACGGATGCGCCGGGGGTGGCCGTCGCCGCGCAGGACCTCGGCGTGCAGATGGTCGCCGACCGCCTGACCGCCGGACCCGCGCTGGCCTTCCTCATCGAGCCCCTGGGCGAGGCCGACGCCCCCGAGATGCTGGCCCTGGCGACCCTGACCCGGCCCGGCCCGTTCTTCGAGCGCACGCACCGTCTCGGCGACTTCTCCGGCGTGAAGGTCGAGGGCCGCCTCGTGGCCATGGCGGGCGAGCGCATGAAGCCCGAGGGCTTCACCGAGGTCAGCGGCGTCTGCACCCATCCGGACCACCGCGGCCACGGCTACGCCGCCGCCCTCTCGCGCCACGTCGCCGGCCGCATCTTCGAGCGCGGCGAGACGCCGTTCCTGCACGCCTACGCCACCAACCGCCCCGCCATCGCCCTCTACGAGACCCTGGGCTTCACCGTGAGGCGCGAGGTGCTGATGACCCGCCTGACGCGGAAAATGGGGACACACACGACTTTCCCCTGATGCCGGCGCGGTCCGACGAAAGTCGTGTGTGTCCCCATTTTCCCGCGCTGCTAGAATCGCACGCGAAGGAACGCCTAAGAGGCCTGAGCCTGCGCGCGAAGGCGCGACATGATGATCAACGTTCCCGCGATGGCGATGGCGGGCGGGGCGCAAGTCCATACGACGACGGGTGGCCAGCCGAGGTCAGCTGCGACGATCGAGGTGAAGGCCAGGACATACACGAGGGCGCACAAGCGCTTGTGGCGGAGCTTGCTGAACCAGGCGGAGCTGCGCCCGAGGGTCAGAGTGTTCAGCATGCCGGGCGCCAGCACGAGGTACATCGCCGAGAGGGCCAACTCTGACACCACCCTTGGCCAGCCAAGACGGATGCCCACCAGGACGATCGTCACAGCGGGTGCTACGGCGGCCCATCGGATCAGGTAGGACCTCAGCCATCCAGGCGGGCGATAGAATGCCCTCACGGTGAGGTCGCACAGGGGCGGGACCAGCACGTAAGTGGCGAGACCCAGAATGTCGTTGAAGTGCACGCCGTCATCTCACGCGGCAACCGAGAGTCGAATAATCGCCTTTCCCTCTCATCCGGCAAGGTCGAGCTGAAGCGACCGCGGAGATGGCGAAAACGGAGGTCCTTGAAGACGCTTTTCGTGCTGATAGCGATGACAGAGTGCGACCCTTGCGGACATTCCCCCACCTCCGTCATTCGGGCTACGCCCCCGCCGTCTCCCCCACCATCGCCCGCGCCACCGCCTCGGCGACCTTGATGCCGTCCACCGCGGCCGAGAGGATGCCGCCGGCGTAGCCGGCGCCCTCGCCGGCGGGGAACAGGCCGCGGACGTTCAGGCTCTGGAAATCCGCGCCGCGGGTGATGCGCACGGGGGCCGAGGTGCGGGTCTCGACGCCGGTCAGCAGGGCCTCGGGGTCGTCGTAGCGCGGGATCTTGCGGCCGAAGACCGGCAGGGCCTCGCGCATCGCCGCCGTCACGTAGGCGGGCATGATCGCCGCGAGGTCGGTGGGCCGGACGCCCGGCCGATAGCTGGGGACCACCTCGCCGAGCGCGGTCGAGGGGCGCCCGGCCAGGAAGTCGCCGACGCGCTGGGCCGGGGCGACGTAACCGCCGCCGCCGGCGGCGAAGGCCGCGCTCTCCAGCGTGCGCTGCAGCTCGACGCCGGCCAGCGGATGGTCGCTCGGGAAGTCGGCCGGCGAGATGCCGACCACGAAGCCGGCGTTGGCGTTGCGCTCGTTGCGCGAATACTGGCTCATGCCGTTGGTGACGACGCGGCCCTCTTCCGAGGTCGCGGCCACCACCGTCCCGCCCGGGCACATGCAGAAGCTGTAGACCGTGCGGCCGTTGGAACAGTGGTGTGACAGGGAATAGGCGGCCGCGCCCAGGTCCGGATGCCCGGCGCACGGGCCGAACAGGGCCCGGTCGATCCACGACTGCGGATGCTCGATGCGAAAGCCGATCGAGAACGGCTTGGCCTCGATGTGGACGCCGCGGTCCGAGAGCGCCTGGAAGGTGTCGCGCGAGGAGTGGCCGACGGCGAGCACCACCTGCTCGGCCTCCAGGAAGCCGCCATCCGCGAGATGCAGGCCGCGCACGCGCCGCTCGCCGTCCGCGCCCCGGTCCAGCTCGACGTCGGCGACCCGGGTGCGGAAACGGTACTCCCCGCCAAGGGCCTCGATCTTGGCGCGCAGGCTTTCGACCATGGTCACGAGGCGGAAGGTGCCGATGTGCGGGTGCGCCTCGGTCAGGATCTCGCTCGGCGCGCCAGCCTCGACGAACTCGGTCAGCACCTTGCGGCCGAGGAAGCGCGGGTCCTTGATCTGGCTGTAGAGCTTGCCGTCCGAGAACGTGCCCGCGCCGCCCTCGCCGAACTGGACGTTTGACTCCGGGTTCAGCTCGCCGCGCCGCCAGAGGCCCCAGGTGTCCTTGGTCCGCTCGCGCACCACCTTGCCGCGGTCGAGGATGATGGGGGCGAGCCCCATCTCGGCCAGGATCAGGCCGGCGACGAGGCCGCAGGGACCGGCGCCGACCACCACCGGCCGCGGCCGCGCGGCGCGGCGCGGCGGCGTCGCCGGGGGGCGGTAGGCGGTGTCCGGCGTCGGGCGCA
>DASZQQ010000319.1:0-6597 GCA_035549595.1 Caulobacteraceae bacterium | reverse complement strand
GCGCAGCAGGCGCGTGAGGCCGGCCCTCTCGATCCGCGCTGGCCGGTGGCGGTGATCACCGCCGGCGCCCCCGGCAAGCGTTCCGGCTGGAAGGACATCCAGGCGGCCCCGGCCACGGCCTCGCGCCACGGCTATGTGCGTCACGTCGAAGGCGCCGCCCACGCCACCCTGCTGGGCCCCCGTTTCGCCGGCGAGATCGTGGGGGGCGTCGACTTCGTCCGCGCCGCCGCGACCGCCCCAGCCGCCTTGCGGCGGAATGATCTGTCCACGAACGACACGAACCACACGAACGAGTTCAGGGTGACCTGAACGTTGCCAGCGCACCGCACCTGTTCGTGTCGTTCGTGTCGTTCGTGCACTCTTCCCTGTGCGGCAACGCAGCCTTAACCGGCGCGCCGGTCTACACTGCCCCATCTGGAGCGGGCGGAGAGACGGTATGCCGGCGGCCCTGGTGCTGGACGAGGTCACCAAGCGCTACGGCGACTTCACCGCCGTGGACCGCCTGTCGTTCCAGGCCGAGGCCGGACGCATCCTGGGCTTCCTGGGCCCCAACGGGGCCGGCAAGACGTCGACCATCCGCATGGCCCTCGGCCTCGTCGCGCCGACCTCGGGCCGCATCTCGGTGCTGGGCGAGGCCGACGCCAGCCGGGTGCGCGGGCGCATCGGCTTCCTGCCCGAGGAGCGGGGGCTCTACCGCCGCATGACGCCGGTGGCGGCGATCGCCTTCCTGGCCTCGCTCAAGGGCGTCGAGCCGGGCGAGGCGCGCCGCCGCGCCCGCAACCTGCTCGAGGCCAACGGTCTTGGCCACGCCGCCGACCGTCAGGTGCGGTCCCTGTCCAAGGGCATGGCCCAGAAGGTCCAGCTGCTGTCGGCGATCGCCCACGAGCCGGAGCTGGTGATCCTCGACGAGCCGTTCTCCGGCCTCGACCCGGTCAACCAGCAGTCGCTGGAGGACATCATCCGCGGCCTCGCCCGGCGCGGGGCGACGGTGGTGTTCTCCACCCACGTGATGCAGCACGCCGAGCGCCTGTGCGACCACGTCGTCCTGATCGCCGGCGGGCGCAAGGTGTTCGACGGCTCGGTCGAGGCGGCCAGGGCCCATGCGCCCAGGACCCTGGTGCTGGAGGGCGCCTTCGAGGCGCGCCAGCTGGAGGGCCTGCCGGGCGTCGGCCCGTTCGCCTTCGAGCCGCTCGAGACGGGCGTGCGCGCCAGCGCGGCCCTTGAAGCCGGGGCCCCGGCCCAGGACGCCCTGAAGGCCGCCTTCGCCCGCGGCCTCGACATCCAGCGCTTCGAGCTGAAGGAGCCGCACCTGCACGACGCCTTCATCGTCCTGACCTCCGGCGGCCTGGAGCGCGCCGCGTGATCCGCGCCCTCCGCATCGCCTGGCGCGACTACTTCGCCTACGTCCGCACGCCGGGCTTCTGGCTGTCGATCTTGCTGATGCCGGTGGGCCTGGGTGTGTTCGGCTCCACGACCCTGCTGGCCGGTCGCATCTCGCCGCCCCCGGTGATCGCCGTCGCCGACCTCACGGGCCAGGGCTACGACCAGGCCATCGCCAGGGCGATCGCGCCGGCGGAGGGCGACGACCGGCCGGCGGCGACGCTGGCGGCGCCGTCCGGTCCGCCGTTCCGCGACGCCGCCGACGTCCTCTCGCGCCTGCGACCGATGCTGGAGACCACCGGCCCTCCCGGGCCATCCCGGCTCGACGCGGTGGTCATCGTCCGGCCGCAGGGCGAGACCGTCGGCCTCGATCTTTGGAGCCGCAATGTCGCCGACCCCTCGCTGGGCGACGTGCTGCGCCGCGCGGTCGGCCAGCGGCTGCGCGTGATCGGCCTGCAGAAGGCCGGCTTGCCGCCCGAGCGTCTTGCCGCGATCGAGCGGCTGAAACCGCAGATGACCAGCTTTTCGCCCAAAGGCGGAGGCAAGGTCTCGCTGCGCGACAAGCTGCCGGGGCTCGCCGGCTTCGCGATGGGCATGCTGCTGTGGATGGTGGTGCTGACTGGCGCCGGCATGCTGCTCAACAGCGTCATCGAGGAGAAGTCGAGCCGCATCCTCGAGGTGCTGCTCACCTCGGCCTCGGTGCCCGAGATCATGTTCGGCAAGATCCTCGGCGTCGCCTGCGTGACCGGGACGGTGATGGGCGTGTGGATCACCGTCGGCGCCGTCGCCCTGGCGGCGTTCCAGCCAGCGCTGGGAGCCGACATCCTCGCCGTGCTGCTGGCGCACGGCATGCTGGGCTACCTCGCCCTCTACTTCGTCGGCGGCTACCTGATGTTCGCGACCCTGTACGTGACGGTGGGCGCCTTCTGCGAGACCGCCCGCGAGGCCCAGACCCTGCTCGGGCCGATGATGATCGTGCTGTCGATCCCGGTGGTGTTCATGAGCCAGGCGATCATGCACCCCGATGCGCCGCTGCTGTCGGCGCTGGCCTGGGTGCCGATCTTCACCCCGTTCATCATGGCCGCGCGCGCGGCGGTCGACCCGCCCTGGTGGCAGGTGGCCGGCACGACCGTCATCATGTTCGCCGTGACGGGTCTCGAGCTCTGGGTCGCGGTGCCGGCGTTCAAGTCCGGCGCGCTGTCCACCGGCCGCTTCGACATCCGGGTGTTCTTCGCCAGCCTGATGCGGCGGGAGACGGCTTGAGCCGAGCGGGCACGACAAAGGCCGCGCAGGCTCCGGCCCGCGCGGCCTCGAAATTCCTCAGCCTTGGACTCTTATCCCGGTCGGGTCGATTCGACCTGACCGGGGAAGGCTCTAGCGCGCCGGCTTCTTCGGCGCGGCGATCAGCCCTTCACGCTGGGCGCGCTTGCGGGCCAGCTTGCGGGCCCGACGGACCGCTTCGGCCTTCTGGCGGGCGCGCTTCTCGGACGGCTTCTCGTAGTGCACGTGCCGCTTCATCTCGCGGAACGAGCCCTCGCGCTGCATCTTCTTCTTCAGGGCCTTCAGCGCCTGGTCGACATTGTTGTCGCGGACGAAAATCTGAACCACCAAACCTCCTGCCGATTCCCGATAGCCCCCCTGGGCCATTACACGGGACGTCGCTTCCGGGAGGGCGGCCCTGCCGGAACGAGGCGCGGCTGATAGCAGAGGCCCCGGGCATTGTCCATGGCGAGACGGCGGCGAACCTGCGGTGTAGAAGGCGGGTTGCTATGACCATGGCCGCCGAAACCGACGCACCGGACTTCGCCGTCCGCACCGAGCAGGCGCTGCTCGACCTGGCCCTGCGCGTCGCGCCGCGGCGCGGCTGGTCGGGGCTGATGGTCCAGGACGCGGGCCGGGCGCTGGGCCTCTCGCGCGCGGACCTCGAGCTGCTGGTCCCCGGCGGCCCGCGCGACCTCGCCGCCCTCCTGTCGCGCCGGCACGACGCGGCGGCCCTGAAGGCGCTGGCTGGGACCGATCCGGCGTCGCTGAAGATCCGCGAGCGTATCCGCCAGGGCGTCCTCGCCCGCACCGAGGCGGCGATGGGCGACGAGCCGGCGATCCGGCGCTGGGCCGGCTTCCTGGCCCTGCCCGGCAACGTGCCGCTCGCCCTGCGCCTGGTCTGGGAGAGCGCCGACGCGATCTGGCGCTGGGCGGGCGATACGGCCACCGACGAGAACCACTACACCAAGCGCGCGATCCTCTCGGAGATCCTGGTCACGACGCTCGCGATCCGCCTCTCGGCCGGCGACAACGCCGCCGCCGCGCACCTGGACGGGCGCATCGGGGCGGTGATGGCGTTCGAGAAGTGGAAGGCCGGCCTCAACCCCGCCGCCCGCGCCCACCGCCTCGCCGAAACCCTCGCCCGGCTGCGCTACCGCTAGGACCGCGCGACGCGCCTCTCCGTCGCCGCCGGCGGCGGGGGCGACTCCGCAATTTGGACCACGAAGCACACGAAGCACACCAAGGGGTCATCGTCGCGGCGCGAAGCGCGACAATTCGGGGGCGCAGCGCGTCCCGTCGCACAGGTCCTTCGCGCCCTTCGCGGTCGAACTTCCTTCGTCCTGCTCCACCCGGACGCTCGCCGATGAACCGCGAAGCACGCGAAGATCGCGAAGCATGCCCGGCTCGCGGCGCCTGCTGACCTGGGAGAGGGCCTTGCCTTCGGCGAGGGAACGCCGGCCGACCTTCTTCGTGTGCTTCGTGTGCTTCGTGGTGAATACGAGAGGCGTCGGCCCGGCTCAGCGCGCCAGGGGCGAGAGGCGGTTGACGTGACCCATCTTGCGGCCGGGGCGGGGTTCGGACTTGCCGTAGAGCCAGATGCGCGTCTCCGGCTCGCGGGCCAGCTTCTCCCAGGCCAGGGCCTCGTCGCCGAGCAGGTTGGTCATCTCCACGTGCGCCAGGGCCGCCGTCGGGCCCAGCGGCCAGCCGGCCACGGCGCGGATGTGCTGCTCGAACTGGTCGACCTCGCAGCCGTCCAGCGTCCAGTGGCCGGTGTTGTGCACCCGCGGCGCGAACTCGTTGACCAGCAGGCGCCCGTCGTCGCGTTCGAACAGCTCCACGCCGATCACGCCGACGTAGGCCAGGCCCGAGAGCACGGTGGCGGCGATGCGCTCGGCTTCGGCGGCCAGCTTCGGCGCGGCCTGGGCCGGGGCGCTGGTGCGGCGCAGGATGCCGTTCTCGTGGTGGCTCTCGGTCAGGGGATAGACGGCGATCTCGCCGTCGCGGCCGCGGGCGGCGATCACCGCCAGCTCGCGGCGGAAGTCGGCCGGGGTCTCGACGATGGCCGGGCGGCGGGCCAGGGAGTCCCAGGCCGCCAGCGCATCGGCCGGGCGGAAGATCCAGGCCTGGCCCTTGCCGTCGTAGCCGCCGCGCCGCGTCTTCAGCAGCAGCGGGCAGCCCAGGGTCCTGATCGCCTGCTCCAGGTCCTCCGGCGAGCCGATCTCGGCGAAGCCCACGGTCGGGGCGCCGGCCCCGTTCAGGAACGTCTTCTCGCTGAAGCGGTCCTGGGCGACGGCGAGGGCGCGCGAGTCCGGGGCCACGGCCGCGCCCGCCGCCTCCAGGCGCTCCACGCTGGCGGCCGGCACGTTCTCGAACTCATAGGTGATCACGTCCGCGCGCGCGGCCAGGGCGTCCAGGGCGGCCGCGTCGTCGTAGGCCGCCGCGATGCGGTCGGAGGCGACGCGGAAGGCCGGGCTGTCCTCGCCGGGCGGGGCGTAGACCAGGGTCTCGAAGCCCAGGCGCGCGGCCGCCAGGCACAGCATGCGGCCGAGCTGGCCGCCGCCCAGGATGCCGATCGTCGAGCCCGGCGCCAGCGGGAAGGCCACGGACCTCAATCCTCCACCGTCTCGGGGATCTGCGCCGTCTGGGCCGCGCGGGCCGCGGCCAGGCGTCCGGCCAGGGCCTCGTCCGCGAGGGCCAGGATCTGGGCCGCCATCAGGCCGGCGTTGCGCGCGCCCGCCTCGCCGATCGCCAGGGTCCCGACGGGAATCCCGGCCGGCATCTGCACGATGGAGAGCAGGGAATCGAGCCCCGACAGCGTCTTCGACTGCACCGGCACGCCCAGCACCGGCAGCTCGGTCAGCGAGGCGGTCATGCCCGGCAGGTGCGCGGCCCCGCCGGCGCCGGCGATGATCACCTTGAAGCCGGCGGCCTTGGCCCCCTTGGCGAAGGCGACCATGCGCTCGGGCGTCCTGTGGGCGGAGATCACCTTCGCCTCGTAGGCCACGCCCAGGCCCTGAAGCGCCTCTGCGGCGGCCTTCAGGGTGGGCCAGTCCGAACGGCTGCCCATGATGATGGCGACCGGCGCCCCCATGCGATCGCTCTCCTGCAAACCCCCGGCATCGGAAGGGCGCGGAGTATAGGCGCCGTCTTGGCGCCCGCAACCGGACGCGCCTAGGATTCTTGTCCCGAAAGGGAAAGTGATTCTCGCGCCCGGGAACACGAGGGGGATGAACACATGAGCGCCCGAGCCGAGCGTTTCGCCGCCATCCGGCGGCGCGCCCTGGCGGCGGCCGGCGCGGCGGCCGTCCAGACCCAGGCCGCCGACGAGGCCACCGGCGCCCTCGGCCTCGACCCCGAGGCCCTGCCCGAACCCGTTCGCGCGGCGCTGCAGACCCTGGTGACGGAGGTCGACGACCTTCGGGCCGAGGTCGGCCGCCTGAAGGCCCAGCTGGCCGACGCCGAGGCCCTGGCCGACCAGGACCCCCTGACCCCGGTCAAGAACCGCCGCGCCTTCGCCCGCGAGCTGAAGCGGGCGGCCGCCTTCGTCCAGCGCTACGGCGCCGGCGCCAGCCTGGTCTACTTCGACCTCGACGGCTTCAAGTCGGTCAACGACCGCTTCGGCCACGCGGCGGGCGACGCGGCCCTGCAGGCCGTGGCCCATCGGCTCAGCGCCAACGTCCGCGACACCGACGTGGTCGGCCGCATGGGCGGCGACGAGTTCGCCGTGATCCTCGGCCAGATCGACGAGGAGGCCGCGCAGGCCAAGGCCGCAGCCCTGGCGGCGGTGATCGAGGCCTCGCCCGTGCAGTGCGGCGACTGGTCGGTGCCGCTGCACATCAGCTACGGCGTGCGCCGCATCGTCCCCGGCGCCGACCCCGAGGTGCTGCTGGCCGAGGCCGACGCCATGATGTTCGTCCGCAAGCGGACGGCCGCGACGGGGTCGTAGCGGGGGGG
>DASZQQ010000318.1:0-5111 GCA_035549595.1 Caulobacteraceae bacterium | reverse complement strand
CCGCAAGCATCCGGCGCTCGGCCGCATCGTGGCCCTCGAGGGCATGGCCGGCGGCGAGCGCCTGGCCTGGCTCGACCGCCACCTGATCGGCCCGCGCAACCGGCGCCTGGCCGAGCTCGTCCGCCTGGCGATCGCCGCCGGCGACGTGAAGCCCTACCCGCCCGAGCAGGTGGTGATCACGCTTCAGACCGGCGCCGTCGGGGTGATCAACCTGACGCCCCTGATCCGCACCACCTTCGGGACCGACCCCGAGACCCCGGCCGCGCGTGCGGCCCACGACGACATGGTGCTGGAGGCCCTGCTCGCGGGCTTCCTCACCGACAAGGGCAGGAACGCCCACGGAGAACGCCCATGAGCCAGCAGCCGAACGGCATCCACCACCTCGCCTTCATGGCGGCCGACATCAAGAAGCACATCGCCTTCTTCTCGCAGGTGATGGGCTGCCCGCTCGTCGCCCTGTTCGACATGCACGGCGTGCCGGGCGCCCTGCACGCGTTCCTGAAGATGAACGACCACAGCTACTTCTCGATCGTGCAGATGCCGGACCTGGACCAGATCCCGTCCGAGATCGGCCGCACCCACGCCGGCTCCGGCGCCGGGCGCAGCGCGCCGGGCACCCTGCAGCACCTGGCCTTCGGCGTCGCCACCGAAGCCGACCTCGTCGCCATGCGCGACCGCATCCGCAGCCACGGCGTCAACGTCATCGGCCCGATCGACCACGGCATGTGCAAGTCGATCTACTTCGCCGGCCCCGACAACATGACCCTCGAGGTCGCTACCTCCCAGGCCCCGGTCGACCCGGCCGTGTGGATCGACCCTGCGGTGCTCGAGCGCGCCGGCATCTCCGAGGCCGAGGCCGCGCAGTACAGGGCCCCGCCCGCCTACGCCGGCCCGAGCCCTGTGCCGCAGCCGCCGTACGATCCGGCAAAGCCGCACATGGCCTATCCGAAGGAGGTCTATCTGCGGATGATTCAGACGCCGGACGAGGTGCTGACGGCCGCCGCCTCCTACGCCGAACCGCCCGTCCACCAGCCGGCCTGAGGCGCGAGCAGCATGGGTTACGACGCCGAGAACGTCCCCCTCGCGGACCGCCGCATCCCGGCCGGCGGCGACTGGCTCTCCGCCGCGGAACTGGCCGCCCTGACGCCGGAGGTCCTGCAGCAGCGCATGCAGGCCCTGGCGCCCCAGGTCGCGGCGGCCGCCGCCGAGGCCGAGCGCCTGCGCCGGCCGGTGGACGAGATCTGGAGCGCCCTTCGCGCCAGCGGCTACTTCTACATGTACGTGCCGCGGCGCTACGGCGGGCTGGAGGTCACCACCGACCAGTTCATCGACATCACCCTGCCGATCGCCGAGGCCTGCGCCTCGACCGGCTGGGCGGCCTCGTTCTGCGCCGAGCACAACTGGTTCCTGTCGCACTTCCCGGAAGCGACGCAAGCCGCCCTGTTCGGCGGCGGCTTCCCGTACATCACCGCGCCCGTGGTCTCGACGCCGATCGGCAAGGCGGTGCGGGTGGAGGGCGGCCACCGCGTGACGGCGCAGTGGAAGTGGGGAACCGGCGTCATGCACGCCGACTGGATCATGGGCAGCGCCCTCGTCGTCGGCGAGCCCGGACCGCCGCAGGTGCTGACGTTCCTGTTCCCGGCCGGGGACGCCAGGGTGCTCGACACCTGGCATGTGGCCGGCATGGTCGGCACCGGCAGCAACGACATCGCGGTCGACGACCTCTTCGTGCCGGACGGCCGGGCCATCCCGCTGGGCTCGATGCTGGACGGCCGGGGGCCCGGGTCGCGCGCCTACGACAATCCGATCTACTCGATGCCGATGCTGCCGTTCCTGGCCATGACCGCGGCCATCTCGGCCATCGGCGCGGCCCGCTCGGCGCTGAAGGCCTATCGCGAACGGCTTCAGACCCATGCCCGCATGGGCGCGGCCTCGAAGCAGGCGGACAAGCCGGCGTCCCAGATCCGCCTCGGCAAGGCCGACGTGATGATCGCCACCGCCGAGCAGGTGATCCGCCAGGCCGGCCGCGACAACGTCGCCTCCGGCGCCCTCGAAGGGCCCGACCAGCTCGCCGCGCGGCTCTCGAACCGGGCCCGGATCGCCTACGGCGTCGCCCTCTGCCGCGAGGCGGTGGCGCACCTGGCCGAAGCGGCGGGCTCCAGCGCCCAGATGCTCGACCAGCCGTTCCAGCGCGCCCTGCGAGACCTCAACGTCATCGCCACCCACGTGGTGTTCGACGTCGACACCGCCTACGAGCTGCAGGGCCGCAGCCTGATCGGCCTGCCGCCGAACTCGACCCTGGTCTGAACCCGCAAGCGGGCGGGCCGGTTGACCGGCCTCCCCGCCCCTGGCTTCCTGCGCGGATGCCGGCCCGGATCCGACCCTACCGCCCCGCCGACCAGGCGGCCCTCTGCGACATCTGCCTGAAGACCGGCGAGGCCGGGCAGGACGCCACGGCGCTCTACCAGGACCCGATGCGGCTCGGGCACGTCTACGCCGCGCCCTACGGCGTGCTGGCCCCCGAGACGTCCTTCGTGGCGGAGGACGACGAAGGGGTGTGCGGCTACATCGTCGGCGCCCTCGACACCTTCGCCTTCGAGAAGCGTCTGCGGACCGAGTGGTGGCCGCAGCTGCGCCGGACCATCGCCGATCCGGCCGACAGGCCGCGCGAGACCTGGACCCCGGACGACCGCCTGGCCCACCTGATCCACCACCCCGAGCGCACGCCGCGGGCGGTGAACGAGCCCTACCCGTCGCACCTTCACATCAACCTGCTGCCCCGCCAGCAGGGCCAGGGCATGGGCCGGCGTCTGATCGAGACCTGGCTGGACAGGGTCTGGTCGCTGGGCTCGGCGGGCGCCCACCTCGGCGTCGCCCCGGCCAACACCCGCGCCATGGGCTTCTACGCCGCCACCGGCTGGCAGCGCCTGGACGTCCCCTGGGGCGTCGTCTTCGCCCGGAAGCGGCCGGCGTGATCGGCCGGGGACATGAAACCTGCCGCCAGGCAGGGTTCGTGTCCCCGCTCTTTGCTGGAGGGGACACGAACCCTTCGGGATCATGTCCCCGGCTCTTCACCTATTCCTCCATCCGCGTGACGCGGTACTCGCCGTTCAGGAACGCCAGCACCTCGCGGGCGCCGTCGTGGTCGATCTCGGACCATCGTTCGATCATGCGCTGGTGCGTCTCCGGCTCGAGGTTGCCGAGACCGGTGTCGTTGAGGAGCCCGAGGTGGCGGATCAGCATCTTGCCGCCGGCTTCGCCCAGCACGGCGTGGGCCGCGCGGCGGAAGGCCTCGCCGTACTGGTACTCGTCCCCGTCGCGGTAGCTCTCGGCCAGGGTCAGGCAGGGGACGCGGCTCAGCACCGCCTGCAGGGCAGGGTTCACCGCGTGCGCCGACAGGTGCTCGCCCATCGCCGCCGGCCGGCCGGTGAAGCTGCGGATGTAGAGATAGGGGCTCATCCGCGGGCCGTCGTTGACCGGGTAGTTGTCCCAGAGGAACGGCTTGCGGCCGAGCTGGCCGGTGACACGCGCCAGGTGCCCCGTCGTGTATTCGCGCGAGCACACCTCTTCGCCGGTCCAGAACACCTCGATCCCGCGGTCGAGGCCCCGGCCGAGCTCTTCCAGGTAGCCCGCCGGCCGGTCGCCGAAGCCGCGGTCCAGCATCGGGTCGTCCGAGTAGTAGGTCGGGCACATGATCACCCGGTCGGCCTTGGTGCGGCCGGCGATCCAGTGGACGATGTCGACCTGGGTCGAGGCCAGGTCCGGCAGGTCGCCGCGCATGTCGTCGAACAGGATGCCGAGGTCCTGCACCCCGAAGCTGTCGAGCTCCTCCAGCTTGCGCGCCAGGGCCGCCTTCGCCTCGTCGCCGAAGTCGCGGTAGATCTCGAAGGGGCTGAGGCCGACGCCGAAACGCACGCCCTCGGCGGCGCAGTGCTCGGCGAGCCCGCGCAGTTCCGCGGCCATGTCGGCCGGGTGCGGCTCGGCCCAGCGCTTGCGCAGATACGGGTCGGCCTTGGGGGCGTAGATGAAGAAGCGATAGCCGTGCGGCTTCAGGAAGCTGACCTGCTCGCGCCGCGCCGCCCAGGTCCACGGCGTGCCGTAGTAGCCCTCGATGATCCCCAGATCGGCCGGCATTCGAGTCTCCCTTTCACCGGCGCCGAGCAGGTGGCCGGCTCCGCTTTTTCACCACGAAGGACACAAAGGGCACGAAGGACACGAAGACTCCCGCGCCGCGCCCATCATGACGAGTCGGCCTTCGGCCGCAACGCGAAGCCCCTTCGTGCACTTCGTGTTCTTCGTGTCCTTCGTGGTGAAATCGGCCTTTCAGCCATCGCGTCGGTGCGGGCTCGGTCTCACGGTCCTTCGACAATCCGGGCGAACGTCTTTCGCGCGATGGCCTCCATGCGTGGATCGTCCTCCAGGCCGGCGTCGAGCAGCATGACGCCGTAGAGCGCGGCCCAGCCGCGGGCGCGGGTCCAGGTGGCCGCCGTGACGGCCGGCATGGCGGCCATGGCGCGTTCGCGGGCTTCGCGCTCGGCGAACAGCATCCACACCGAGGCGAGATCCGAGGCGCGGTCGCCGGCGGCCATGTCGCCCCAGTCGAGCATGGCCGCGAGCCTGCCGTCGCGGACGAGGATGTTGCGCGGGTGCGGATCGCCCTGGATCCAGACCGGCGGCATGTCCACGTCCGCGGCGACCGCCTCGTCCCAGATCCGCCGCACGGCGTCCGACGGCCCCTCGCCGCGGCGTTCCAGGGCGCCGACCCGCACGTCCCACATCGGCTGGCGCTGGGTCAGGGGCACGCCGCGGTAGGGGTTGCGCGGCGCGTCGGCCGGCGCGGCCACGTGCAGGGCGGTGAAGAAGGCCGCCAGCGCCTCGGCCTCGCCGGCGTCCGGCGGCGCCAGGTCCGCCGTCTCGCCCTCGAACCAGGGCACGATGCTCCAGGGCGTCGGATAGGCCTCGGTCGGGGCGCCCACGCGCACCGGGGCGGGCACGGCGAGCGGCAGGCGGTCCTTCAGCACCGGCAGCCAGCGCTGCTCGGCCTCGATCAGCGGACGCGCGGCATGGCGGCGCGGCAGGCGCAGGGCGAGATCGTCTCCCAGCCGGAAGAT
>DASZQQ010000317.1:0-4936 GCA_035549595.1 Caulobacteraceae bacterium | reverse complement strand
AAGACTCGAGCCTTCTTGTCCCGGTCAGGTCGATTCGACCTGACCGGGGAAGGCTCTAGCAGGGGTTCGCGGCGTCAAGACAAGCGGTGGCATGGCGAAGAACCCGGTAAAGACGGCTGCAGCCCCCCGCCCACGCGGGCGCGGCCTGTGGCGCGCCGTGCGCAACCTGCTGGGCGCGGTCTTCCTGGCCCTGCTGGTGGGGCCGCCGCTGGCGGTCATCGTCTATCGTTTCGTGCCACCGCCGCTGACGATCCTGATGGTCGAGCGCCTGGTCCAGGGTCATGGCCTCGACCACCGCTGGCGACCGCTCGGCCAGATCTCGCCGGCCATGCCGCGGGCGGTCGTCGCCTCGGAGGACGCGCGCTTCTGCTACCACCACGGCTTCGACTTCCGCGCCATCGAGAAGGCCATCGCGCGCAACGAGAAGCGGCCCGGGCGGCCGGTGCACGGCGGCTCGACGGTCAGCCAGCAGACGGCCAAGAACGTCTTCCTGTGGCCGGAGCGGACGTGGGTGCGCAAGGGCGCCGAGGCGTACTTCACGGTCCTGATCGAGGCCCTGTGGGGCAAGCGGCGGATCATGGAGGTGTACCTGAATACGGTGGAGTTCGGCCCCGGCATCTATGGCGTCGAGGCCGCGTCGCAGCGCTACTTCCACCATCCGGCCTCGAAGCTCACGCCGACCGAGGCGGCCAGGCTCGCCGCGATCCTGCCCAATCCGCTGAAGTACAAGGCGGTCGATCCGGGCGCCTATGTGCGCCGCCGCACCGGTCGGATCGGCGCCGCCTCAGGGACCGTCCAGCGCCTGGGCGCGGACGACTGCGTCGAGGACTGACTCCCGCCCATTCGACCTGGGGCGAATTTTCCGCCAATTCACCATTTCGATTGGCCCATTCATTTACCGCGATAGGCGATCGTGCCCGCTGCAACAGGACTTCGGCCTCGAATGGGAAGGCCGTGGCGGCTGGTGGGCTGAAACGATGACGAAGACAGCGAAATTCTCCTGGCGGAGCCGGATTGCGCGCCTCGGGCGCGTGGCCAAGAGTCGTGACGGATCGGTGGCCGTGCAGTTCGCGCTGCTGGCGCTGCCCCTGACGATGCTCGCCTTCGGCCTCGCCGACGTGAACCGCGCGACGGTGGCCAAGCAGCGGCTGCAGGACGCCCTCGATGCCGCGACCCTGATGGCCGCGCGCTCGACGGCGACCACCGACCAGGGCCTCTCGGCCGTGGCGCAGCCGGCGCTGGTGACGAACCTGTCGAACCTGACCGGCGGCACGCTGACCGGGTCCAGCTTCCACCTGAACGGCGCCTACATCGACTCGACCGCGACCGTCTCCATGACCCCGATCATCTCGAACCTGTGGATGAGCGGGAACATGAACATCACCGCGACCTCCGAGGTCGTGCGGACGATGAACAACCTCGAGGTCGCCCTGGTGCTCGACAACACCGGGTCGATGTCCTCGTCGCTGGGCTCCGGCGGCAGCAAGATCTCGGCGCTGCAGACCGCCTCGCAGAACCTGGTCAACACCCTCTACGCGGCGGCGGCCAACAGCACCGACCCCAACGCCGTCAAGATGGCGGTGGTGCCGTTCAGCCATACGGTGAACGTCGGCTCGACCTACCAGAACGCCAGCTGGATGGCCTCCGGCCAGCCCAGCGCCTACGGCACCGACATCTTCTCCACGGCCGGGTCGAACCGCTTCACCTTCCTGTCCAACATGGGCCTGACCTGGGCCGGCTGCGTCGAGGCGCGCAAGGCGCCCTACGACGTGCAGGACACGACGCCGTCGTCCGGCAACGGCGCGACGATGGTTGTGCCGTACTTCGCTCCGGACGAGCCCGACAGCAACAAGATCTCCAACGGCTACGGCGGCTACGTCAGCTACGGCAATAACTGGATCACGAACGACAAGACCTCGAGCACGACCGCCTGGACGCGCCTGGCGTACGTCAGCAAGTACGCGGCCAGCAACAAGTCCAACCTGGCCAGCGGCGCCTCGGGGACCGGCAACTTCGGTCCCAACCGGGAGTGCGGCCTGACCTCGTTGCTGCGCCTGACGACGAGCCAGTCGACGGTGAACTCCAAGCTCCAGTCGATGGTCGCCCAGGGCAACACCAACATCGCCATGGGCCTGCAGTGGGGCTGGTTCGCGATCTCGCCGAACGGGCCGTTCAAGGACGGCGTCGCCTACGGCACCGCGCACACGGACAAGATCATCGTCCTGCTGACCGACGGCGACAACACCAACGACACGACCGGCAATTCCTCGCCGATGAACTCGATCTACACGGGCCTCGGCTACATCAGCCAGGGCCGCCTGCTCGACGCCAACGGCAACGTCGTGCCGGACAGCTCGAACGGCACCACGCGGCGCGACGCGATCGACAGCCGCGAACTGCTGCTGTGCTCGAACATGAAGGCGCAGAACATCATCATCTACACCATCGGCGTCGGCGTCTCGTCGCACTCCCAGGGCGTGCTCCAGCAGTGCGCCTCGGGCACGGACCACTACTACGACGTCACCGACTCCTCGCAGCTGACGAGCGTGTTCAACGCCATCGCCGGCTCGATCGAGAACCTGCGCATCTCGCGGTAGGCCTCTGACAGGGGGACATGTTCCGCCAGGAACGTGTCCCCTTCAGCGGGACATGAAGACGGGGACGCGAAGGCCCTGCCTGCGACAGGGATCGTGTCCCCGCAGTCTTTTCAGGCGGTCAGCCTGGTCGCTTCGGCACGGTCCTGCGCCGCCGCGTGCACGGCCGCCAGCAGGGCGGCGGCGGTGATCGGCTTGGTCAGGTGGCCGTCGGCGCCGGCGGCGCGGCAGGCGGCCTCGTCCTCGGGCAAGGCGTTGGCGGTCAGAGAACAGATCAGCGTGCGGGGGCGCCCGCTCTCGGCCTCGCGGCAGCGGATCGCCCGGATGGCCGTCAGGCCGTCCATCACCGGCATCTGCATGTCCATCAGCACCAGGTCGAAGCGGCCTCCGAGCCAGGCGTCGACCGCCTCCGCGCCGTTCTCGACGCTGGTCAGGGCGACGCCGGCGGTTTCAAGGATCAGCTCGACGACGCGGCGGTTGGTCGGATGGTCCTCGGCCAGCAGCACGCGCAGGCCCTCGATCGTTGCGGCGGGCGCATCCGGCTCGGGCGCGGCCGCGGCGACGCCCGCGGCCCGCGGCAGGTCGAGGACGAGGCGGAAGGTCGAGCCGCGCCCGGGCGCCGAGCCGACGCTGAGCGCCCCGCCCATGGCCTCCGAAAGCGACCGCGAGATGGCCAGGCCCAGGCCCGTGCCGCCGAACCGGCGCGTGATGGAGCCGTCGGCCTGCTGGAAGCGCTGGAACAGGCGGTCCATGGCCGCCTCGTCCATGCCGATGCCGGTGTCCTCGACGGTGAAGGTGAAGCGGGCGCCGTCCGCCGTCGGCTGGGCCTCCAGGCCCAGGCGCACGTCGCCGGCGGCGGTGAATTTGACGGCGTTGGAGACGAGGTTGGTCAGGATCTGCCGGATGCGGGCGCCGTCCGCGGCGAAGGTCCCTTCGGCCGCCGGGGCGACGCGGACGTCGAAGTCCAGCCCCTTCTGACGGGCGGACGGCTCGAACAGGGCGCCGACGTCGCGCACGGCGGCGGCCAAGTCGACGGCTTCGGGGCGGATCTCCAGGCGGCCGGCCTCGATGCGGGCGAGGTCCAGCACGTCCGAAAGCAGGCGCTCCAGCGTCAGGGCCGAGCTCTCGATCAGGCCCAGCATCTCGCGCTGCGAGGCGTCGAGGCCGGTGCGGGCCAGGGCGCTGGCGACGCCCATCACCCCGTTCAGGGGCGTGCGGATCTCGTGGCTCATATTGGCCAGGAATTCGCTCTTGGCGCGGTTGGCCGCCTCGGCCTCGTCGCGGGCGCGGGCCAGGGCGATCTCGGCCCGCTTCGCGGCGTCGACGTTGCGCACGACCCCCAGCACCCGGACGATCTCGCCCGCCTCGTCGCGCACCGCCTCGGTCGCGGACTGGATCCACAGGGGCGGCGCGTCATTCTGCAGGATGCGGTAGGTGGCGCGGTAGGGCGTCCCGTCCTCGACATGGCGGGCCCACAGCGCCTCGGCCGCGGGCCGGTCGTCCGGGTGGATGGCGGAGAACAGGTCCGCCGCCAGGGCCTCCTCGTCCTCGGCGCGGGTAAAGGCCGAATCCTCCCATCCCTCGCCGCTGACCTTGCCGCGCCGGACGTCGAGCTCCCAGAGGTTGAGTTCGGCGATGTCCATGGCCAGCCGCAGGCGCTGTGCGGTGCGCTTGGACGCCTCCAGGGCCTCGACCATGTCGGTGATGTCGACGCTCATCATCAGCATGCCGCCGACGGCGCCGTTGGGCTCGCGCCAGGGGGTCAGCTCGACCCGCATCCACAGGGTGCTGCCGTCGGGCATGTCGATGTCGACCCGTGGACCGCGCACGGTCTCGCCGGCGAGAACCCGGTCCCAGATGGCTGACCAGCGTCCCCTGGCGTTCGGAAAGAGGTCGTAGAGCGAGCGGCCCTCGATCGCCATGTCGCCGACGCCCCGCTCCTCGCGCCAGCGGGGGCTGACCTGGACGAGGCGCATCTCGCGGTCGGTCATGGCCAGCGCCACCGGCGACGACTCCACGACCGCCGACAAGGTGGCGCGAGCGGCGGCCGCCTCGGCCTCGGCGCGCGCCTTCGCGAGCACGGCCTGATGGCGGGCGAAGTCGTCGGCGATCAGATCCGCCAGGTCCTGCAGGCGCCGCGCGAGGCGGGCGTCATAGGCCTTGGGCCGGGTGTCGACGATGATCAGGACACCGATGTCGCGGCCGTCCTGCAGGCGGATCGGAGCCCCGGCGCCGAAGCGGACCTGGGCGACCACCTCCGGCTCGAGCGCGTGGGAGAGGTGGGGATGCTTCGGCAGGTCCCCGACCCACACGACCTCCTTCGAGGCGCCCACGAGGTCGAT
>DASZQQ010000316.1:0-8676 GCA_035549595.1 Caulobacteraceae bacterium | reverse complement strand
CGTCGTCACCACCGGCGGCTGGCTCGTCTGTGTCGCGTCGGACCCCGGCGCCCGGCTCACGAGCCTCAGACCGCCGTGCCGACGAGCTGCGCGATAGCTGCGGCCAGCATCGCCAGGACGGCCGCCGGATTCTGGGGCGGTCCCGGCCTTGATCTCCATCATCGCGGGCGTTGAAGGAAGCGCGGCACTCTTCGGCGCATGACGCCCCCGGCTCAGCAGCAACCCGGACCTGACGCGCCGCCGGCTGGGATTGGGGCGTTCGTCGCGCGCACCTTCGTGGTGGTGCTGGTCGCGGGACTGGCCCTGCTCGCCTGGCGGCTGCGCGACGCCCTGACCATCGGCCTGGGCGCGGTCGTGCTGGGGCTCGGCTTCAGCGGCCTCTCCGACGCCGTGGTGCGGCGACTGGGCCTTCCCCGGCCGCTGGCCCTGGCGATGGTGGTGGCCGCCACCCTGGGGCTGGTGGGGACCTCGCTGGAAATCTTCGGCGCCACCCTTGCGGCGCAGTTCGACACCCTGGGCCAGAAGCTGCCCGAGAGCCTGCGCACCCTGCAGGCGCAGCTGGACCGCGGGCCGATCGGTCCGGACCTGCTGCGCCAGGCGCGGGCCGGGACCCTGGCCGCGATCACCGGCAGCGGCCCGCGCGCGGCCGCGGTCCTGATCGTCTCGCTGGCCAAGACCGCGACGTACCTGCTGGTGATGCTCGCCGGCGGTGTGTTCCTGGCCATCGATCCGGCCAGATACCGCCGCGGCCTGCTGGCGCTCGTCCCTCGCCGGCGCCGCGCGCGCTACGGCGAGGTGCTGTCGATCCTGGCCACCAGCCTGCGCCGCTGGCTGCTGGCCAAGCTGATCCTCATGTCGGCCGTCGGCGTGCTCTCCAGCCTGGCGCTGTGGGCGCTGGGCGTGGAGGCGCCCGTCGCCCTCGGCCTGACCGGCGGCATCCTGAGCATCATCCCGCACCTCGGTTCGGTGCTGGCGACGCTGCCGGCGATGCTGGTCGCCTTCCTGCAGGACCCGATCAAGGCTGTGCTCGTGGCGGTGGCGATCTGGGCCGTGCACTTCGTCGAGGGCAACGTCATCTCGCCCTACGTCCAGGACGAGGTGGTCGACGTGCCGCCCGCCGTCTCGGTGTTCTCGACCGTCGTCTTCGCCGTGCTGCTGGGCCCGGTCGCGGTGTTCCTCACCGGCCCGATCACCGTGATCGCCATCGTCCTCGTCCAGCGCCTCTACATCGAGGACGTGCTCGGCGAAGCGCTCGAGCCCCGCCGCCGCCGCGCCCCGCCGCGGATGCTGGCCGGCGTCTTCAGGGCGCTCGGACGGCAGGCGCAAGGCGCCCAGGCGCCGCCAGCGCCGTGAGACCCGTCACCCAGGGCGAACGACGCCAGGCCCTTGCTCCGGGGGCGAAAGTGATGTTGCACGTGTCGAGACCAGAAGTGACGGCTTGATCGAGCCGCAAGGGAGACGCCCATGAACCAGATCGTCGTCGAGCCGCCGAAGGACCTCGAGGCCGAGCTCAACAACCTCGCCATGTCCGCGGCCGCCCAGCCGCTGATGGATGCGGTCAAGAAGCACATCGCCGAGAACGTCGAGCCGATCACCGAGGAGTTCTTCCGCCTTGGCGAGGGCCGCAAGGAGCGCTGGAGCTGGGCGCCGGGCCAGCTGGAACTGCTGGAGGGGGCCAAGAACAAGGCCAAGGCCTCGGGCCTGTGGAACTTCTTCCTGCCCGAGTCCGAGATCGGCCGGGGCCTGACCAACCTCGACTACGCCTACATCGCCGCTGAACTCGGCAAGAGCCCGCTGGCCTCCGAAAGCCTGAACTGCTCGGCCCCGGACACCGGCAACATGGAGGTGCTGGAGCGCGTCGGCACGCCCGAGCAGAAGGAGAAGTGGCTGAAGCCGCTGCTGAACGGCGAGATCCGCTCGGCCTACGCCATGACCGAGCCGGGCGTGGCCTCGTCCGACGCCAAGAACATCGCCTGCCGCGCCGAGCTCGTCGGCGACGAGTGGGTGATCAACGGCGAGAAGTACTACATCTCCGGCGCCGGCGACCCGCGCTGCAAGATCATGATCGTCATGGTCAAGACCAGCCCCGACGCCCCGACCCAGTTCCAGCAGTCGCAGATCCTGGTGCCCATGGACACGCCCGGCGTCGAGATCGTCGGGCCCATGACCGTGTTCGGCCACGACCACGCCCCGCGCGGCCACATGCACCTGCGCTTCCACAATGTGCGCGTGCCGAAGGAAAACATCCTCTTGGGCGAGGGCCGCGGCTTCGAGATCAGCCAGGTGCGCCTGGGCCCCGGCCGCATCCACCACTGCATGCGCTCGATCGGCAAGGCCGAGAAGGCGCTGGACCTGATGGTCAAGCGCGGCGCCACCCGCACCGCCTTCGGCAAGCCGATCATCCAGCTCGGCAAGAACCTCGAGGTGGTGGCCAAGGCCCGCATCGAGATCGAGGCCATGCGCCTGATGGTGCTCAAGGCGGCCAAGGCCATGGACGTGCTCGGCAACCGCGAGGCCCGCGTCTGGATCAGCATGGTCAAGGCCATGGTGCCCGCGCGCGTCTGCCAGATCATCGACGACGCCATCCAGATCCACGGCGCCACCGGCATCTCGCAGTGGACGCCGCTGGCCGAGCTCTACACCGACATCCGCCACCTGCGCTTCGCCGACGGTCCGGACGAGGTGCACTACATGGTCGTCGGCCGCGCAGAACTCAGCCGGCACTAAGTCGACCGGCAATCCTCCCCCGTAGCGCAGCGTACGGGGGAGGTGGCGGCCACCGGCCGCCGGAGGGGGCGTCGGCCGCTTCTACCGCCTTTTCAGAACGTCTCGCCGACCATCTTCTCGCTGAGCGCCCAGAGCGCCTTCGCCCGCTCGGGGTCGAGGGCGTAGGGCTGCACGCCGCCACGGATGGCGGGGTCGGTCTCGACCTGCGCCACGTGGCAGTCCTCGCAGTAGCGGCCGCCGACCTCGTCGGCCGAGGCCACCGCCGCGGCCCAGCAGGTGGTCGCCGCGCCCTGGGGGATGGTCTTCCACTGGAACGCCGGGCCGCCCGGCCGCTGGGCCGCATCGAGCGAGTCCGACAGCGCCTGGCGCACCTCCTCGGTCATGTAGCGGCCGAGCTCGGTCATGATGCCGCCCGGGTGCACGGCGGCGGCGCGCACGCCGCGGCCCTTGTGCCGGCGGTCGAACTCGACGGCGAAGAGCACGTTGGCCGTCTTCGAGCGGCCATAGGCGCCGAACTCGTTGTAGGGCGTGGTCTCGAAGTTCGGGTCCTCGAGGTTCACGTCCGAGAACCGGTGCCCGGCCGAGGACAGGTTCACCAGCCGCGAGCCGGGGGCCATCAGCGACGCGATCCGGTTCACGAACACGAAGTGGCCCAGGTGGTTGGTGCCGAACTGGGTCTCGAAGCCGTCTGCGGTCTTGCCCTGCGGCGTCGCCATCACCCCGGCGTTGGCGATGACGAGGTCGAACGGCTTGCCCGCCCTGACCAGGGCGTCGGCGCAGGCGCGCACGCTGGCGAGGCTGGCCAGGTCGAGCTCGACGAGCTCCAGGCTCCCGCCGTTCGCCGCATCCTGGCGCACGACCTCCGTGGCGGCCTTCGCCTTGGCCAGGTCCCGCGCCGCGCCGACGACGGTCGCCCCGTGCGCGGCCATCGCCCGCGCCGTCTCGACGCCAAGGCCGGCGGATACGCCGGTGATCAGCACCCGCTTGCCCGAAAGGTTCACGCCCGCCAGCACCTCGTCGGTGGTGGATTCTGCTCCGAAGGCCATGAGACTTCTCCTGTCGCTGCCGCCGGACGGCGCGCCGCCGTCCCTCGCTCGGCCCCTATCTGGCCCCTCCGCCCCCGCGGGCCCGCGCCCGATCGCCTCGACTTCTTGCCTGATCCTCTCAACGGGCCGCGTTAGAGGCTTGCGCGCGGGCGTCGGTCGCCCGATCCTTCGGCCATGACCGCCGCCGCCCTCGACGACCTGCGCGCCATCGCCGCCCGCCACGCCGTGCCCGGGCGCGTCGAGACCGCGGTCCCCCGCTTCGGCGTCGCCACCGGCTGGGCCTCGGCCCGCCCGCTGCCGTCCATGTACCGGCCGATGATCTGCGTCGTGCTGCAGGGGGCCAAGGAGGTCACCATCGGCGAGCGGCGCCTGCGCTACGACCCCGGCGCCTACTTCGTCGCCGCCCTCGACCTGCCGGCCCGCGGCTGCATCGTCCAGACCCGGCCCGACGAGCCGTACCTCGGCCTCATCCTGGCCCTGGACGGCGACGTCCTGTCCTCGCTGATCACCGACACCCCCGCCCGCGACGAGGCCGCCGGGGCGGCCTTCGCGGTCAGTCCGGTGACCGACGACCTGCTCGATCCGTGGCTGCGCATGCTGCGGCTGCTGGATGCGCCGGCCGACATCCCGGTCCTTGCGCCCCTGATCGAGCGCGAGATCCTGTACCGCGTGCTGCAGGGACCCCAGGGCGGCGTGCTGCGCCAGGCCGCGCGCGCCGACAGCCGCATCGCCCAGGTGCGCCGGGCGATCGGCTTCATCCGCGACCACTTCGACAAGCCGCTGCGCGTCGAGGCCCTGGCCGACCTCGCCGGCATGAGCGCGGCCTCGTTCCACCGCCACTTCAAGGCGGCCACGGCGATGAGCCCGCTGCAGTACCAGAAGACCCTGCGCCTGCAGCAGGCGCGCCAGTTGCTGATCGCGCGCCAGGACGCCGCGCGCGCCGGCTACGCCGTCGGCTACGAGAGCGCCTCGCAGTTCAGCCGCGAGTACGCGCGCCTGTTCGGCGCCCCGCCGGCCCGCGACGCGGTGCGCCTGCGCGGCGACCAGGCCGCCGGCCAGGCGCTCGTCGCCGCGCCCTGACCCGGTTTCCGCTTTGGCGGAAGGCGTTCCAGGCGCCACACTGGCGCTCGAAAGAAAACGCCCCAGGGGAGGAACCAAGATGTCGGATCTCGTGAAGGTCACCGACGATGGCCACGTGCGCACCATCGTCCTCAACCGCCCGGACAAGAAGAACGCCCTGTCGACCGCCCTGGCCTGGGGCGTGGTCGAGGCGGTCGACGCGGCGGCCAAGGACGACAACGTCTGGGTGGTGGCGATCACCGGCAGCGGCGACGCCTTCTGCGCCGGCCTCGACCTCTCGCCAAGCGGGGAGCGCTACACGCCGCTGACGCCGATGTCGGCCCAGCTCGACGACATCGGCTGGGTCGGCCATTTCCTGCTCTCCATCCGCAAGCGCTGCGACAAGCCGGTGGTCGGGGGGATCAACGGCGTCGCCGTCGGCGCGGGGCTCGGCCTGGCCATGGCCACCGACGTGCGCCTGGTGGCCAAGAGCGCGCGGCTCATGGCCGGCTACACCCGCATCGGCGGCTCGCCGGACGCGGGCCTCACCATCACCCTGCCCCAGGCCATGGGCTACGAGCGGGCCATGCGCTTCATGATGGAGAACCGCACCGCCAGCGGCGAGGACGCGGTCGCCTGGGGCATGGCCGGCGAGGTGGTCGACGACGACCGCTTCGCCGCGCGCCTTGCCGAGTACTGCCAGCAGCTGTGCGCCTGGTCTCCGATCACCCTGCGGCTCCTGAAGCGCGGCATGGTCAAGTCGATGGAGACCGCCGACCTCGAACAGCAGCTGCGCTACGAGGTCGCCAACATCCGCATCGCCTTTTCCAGCGAGGACGCCAAGGAGGCGAGGCAGGCCTTCTTCGAGAAGCGCAAGCCGCAGTTCCAGGGCCGCTGACCCGGCGCCCGGAAAGCGTGCGGTAGCACGCGACCTCGCGGTTGCGGCGATTTGGCGCGCGACCGGTGGCGGCCTTATGGGCGGGCGCCGGCGCGGATAGTTGACGGCCGATGATCAGCATCGCGCCGCGCACCATCGTGATCACAGGCTGCTCGTCGCGCCTCGGGCAGGCGGTTGCGCAGCTGTTCGCGCGGCAGGGCTGGAACGTCGTCGCCGCGACCGGCGGCGGCCCGGCCGACGCCACGCTCGCCGGCCTGCCCGCCGTCGTGACCGCCGCCGTGGACCCCGGGGATCTGGGCAGCGTCGAGGCGGCCGTGGGCGCCGGCGTGCAGCGCTTCGGCGGCATAGCAGGCCTCGTCAACGTCATAGGGTTCGGCCTCGAACTCGCGGCGCCCGACAACCGCGAGATCTTCGCCGCGCTCGACATGACCCGGGCCGTGCTGCCGCACCTTCGCCGCCGCGGCGGCGGCGTCATCGTCAATGTCGCCCCCAGGTCGGGCTACGGCCTCGACGCTGCGCCGTGCCCCGCCGTCGAGAGCCTGACCGAGCGCCTGGAGGCCGAGCTGGCGCCCCTGGGCGTCGCGGTCCGCAGGGTCGACGCGGCGGCCACCACGCGGGACGACGCCGACGACGCCCTGCTCGGCGTGGCCGAGGGGGTGTACCGCTCGGTCGTTCAACCCGTCCCGGCGTGGCCGGCTCCGGCCGCGCGGGAACCCACGGCGCCCCTTCGGCCTCTCGGCGCCGGGGGCGAGTAGAGCGCCTCGCGCCAAAGTGGGAACCGGTTTGGCGATCAGGGGAGCTTCAGGCTTGCCGCCGCGGCCCGGAAAGGCCAAGTGAGGGGCGTGCGCCGCAAGACCCTCGTCATCTCCGCCGCCGTCGCCGCATTCGCAGCCGCGGGAGTCGCGGCCCTCTACAGGTTCGACCTCGCCCGCGCGCGCGCACGGCTGGCCGGCAAGGCGCGCAGCCTGGAGACCCGCTGGGGGCGGCTGGAATACGCCATCGAGGGGCAGGGAACGCCGCTGCTGGTGATCCACGGCGCCTCCGGCGGCTTCGACCAGGCCCTCGACATGACCGGCGCCCTGGCCGGCAAGGGCTTCCGCCTGATCGCCCCGTCCCGGTTCGGCTACCTGGGTTCGGAACGGCCGGCCGGCCTCACCGTGGCCTCCCAGGCCGACGCCTACGACGAGCTGCTGCACGCCCTCGACGTCGAGCAGGCGATCGTCGTCGCGGTCTCGGCCGGCGCCTGGTCGGCGCTGGAGTTCGCCATCCGCCATCCCGACCGGTGCAAGGCCCTGGTGCTGCTGGTTCCGGCCGCCCGCCTCCCGGCGGGGACCGAGATGCACGGCGGCGCCTTCGCCAGGGCCGTGTTCGGCTCGGACTTCGTTGCCTGGGCGGCGATCCGCCTGTCGGGCCTGTTCCCGGGCCTGATGGCGCGGCAGATGCTGGGCGTCGACCCCGAGGTCCTGGCCGACGCCTCGCCCGAGGAGCGGCGCCGCGTGCGCACCCTCGTCAACCACCTGCTGCCGATGCGGCCGCGCCGCAAGGGGACGCGGTTCGATGTCGAGACCGCGCACAAGGCCGGCTCCTTCCCGCTCGAGCGCATCGCCTGCCCGGTGCTGGCCATCAGCGCCGACGACGACCTCTTCCACACCGCCGCCCGGGCACGACGCATCGGCACGGCCGCGCCGGACGGCCAGTGCGTGATCTACCGCTCCGGCGGCCATGTCCTGGTCGGTCGCTACGCGGAGGCGCTGGGCGAAGTGAGCCGGTTCCTGAAGGAAGCGCAGACGGCCTAGAACCGGTGAGGGACGCGAGTCTTCACCGCCGACCGCGGCCGGAGGCTGGCCTCGCGTCCCCGCCCCTGGCCGCCCGCTTCAGTCGATGTCCTTGGCGTGGGTCGCGAACACCCCGGCCACCCGGCCCGTGCGGCCGCGGATCACGATAGTGTCGGCCCCGACGTCCCGCGCGCTCAGCTTGGCGTGCGCCAGGACGGCCTCCACGCTCGAGGCCGCGCTCGTCTCGCGCTTCACGGGATTGAGGCCCTTGCGGTGCTCCACGAAGTACATCGGCAGCTCCATGACCCAGCGTCAGGCACGCTAGGCGGCTCGTTCACAAAGGTAAACGGGGCGCCCGTTCAAAGGTTCGGCATCAGCCGGCGCCCCCCGTCGCATTGATCGGACGAATCCACCTTGGCGCGGCGCCCGCGCATGTCCGAACGTCGGCTCCTGAAACCCGAGGAGCATGCCGATGAAGGTCGAAGGCGCCTGTCACTGCGGGGCGATCGCCTATGAAGCCGAGGTCGAGCCGGGGACCATCGGCGTCTGCCATTGCGGCGACTGCCAGACCCTGACCGGCTCGGCGTTCCGCGCCAACATCCAGGCGCCGGCGGCGACCTTCCGCCTGCTGCGCGGCGCACCGAAGCGCTACGTCAAGACCGCCGACAGCGGCGCGCGGCGCGTGCATGCCTTCTGCGGCGACTGCGGCGCGCCGGTGTTCGCCTGCGCGCTGGACAACCCGCCGACCTATTCCCTGAGGGTCGGGCCCCTGAAGCAGCGTTACGACCTGGGCCCGCCGGCGCGGCAGATCTGGACCAGGCGGCGCCTGTCGTGGGTGTGCGCCCTGGACGACGTCCCGGCCCTCGACGGCCAGCCCTGATTTTTGGAGACCGCGCCACTGCTCCGGCTTCCCCCTGCCCGCAAACCGCCGCATTGAGGCCGGATGCGAGCGCAGGGACCGGGGGGACGATGCGGCGCCTCATTCCAGAGCATGATCCATCGACGCCGGGTTCGCCGGAGGAGATGATCGCCTTCCTGCAGGCGATCGACGCCTCTTCGCGCCCGCTGCTGCTGCTCGACGCCGGCGCCGGCCGGCGCATCGTCGACGCCAACGCCGCCTGGTGCGCCGCCACCGGCCGCGAGCGCGCCGGCCTCGTCGGCCTTCCCGTCG
>DASZQQ010000315.1:0-5058 GCA_035549595.1 Caulobacteraceae bacterium | reverse complement strand
AGGTGGGCCTGCGCTCGCGCTTCGCCCCCCGCGGCCGCTACTCCTGGCAGGAGGGCGCGCAGGGGCAGTTCAACGAATGGCTCGTCCCCCGCTACCGCGCCGCCTGGGCCGCGCGTAAGGAACGCGCCGACACCGCCGCCGGAGCCTGACACGATGACCGAGACCCCCGCCGCCATGCCGATCGTGTTCTTCGGCCACGGCAGCCCGATGGTGGCCATCGAGACCAACGCCATCAGCGAAGGCTGGCGCGCGATCGCCGCCGGACTGCCGCGGCCCAAGGCGATCCTGTGCGTCTCGGCGCACTGGGAGACGCGCGTCACCGCCGTCACCGCCATGGAACGGCCGCGCACCATCCACGACTTCGGCGCCTCGTTCCCCAAGGCCCTGTTCGACAAGCAGTACCCGGCGCCGGGCGACCCGGCCCTTGCGCGGCGCGTGGCCGAGCTGCTGGCGCCGACGCCGGTGGCCCTCGACGACCGCCAGTGGGGCTTCGACCACGGGACCTGGTCGGTGCTGGTCCACGCCTTCCCGAACGCCGACGTGCCGGTGGTGCAGCTGGGCATGGACGTCGCCCTGACGCCGGCCCAGCGCTTCGACATCGGCAAGCGCCTGGCGCCGCTGCGCCGCGAAGGCGTGCTGATCATCGGTTCGGGCAACATCGTCCACAACCTGCCGGCCATGGACTGGGGCAATCGCAACTGCGCCCCCTACGACTGGTCGGCCCGGTTCCTGGGCGAGATGCGCGAGGCGATCCTGAAGGACGAGCCGCAGCGGGTGATCGACTTCGAGCGTCTGGGCGACGACGCCCGCCGCGCGGCGCCGACGCCCGAGCACTTCTGGCCCCTGCTCTACGTCCTTGGCGCCCGCCTCCCCGGCGACAAGCCGCGCCTGGTCAACGACCTCATCGAGCACGGCTCCCTCGGCATGACCAGCCTGGTGCTGGAAGCCGCTTAGCCCGGTCCGGAACTTCTTGCCGGCGAAGCCGGCCTCGATTCAGCATTCACCACAGAGGTCACAGAGGGACACAGAGGGACACAGAGAGCGCATGCGTTTCGCGTTCTTCAGTTACCCCCTCTGTGTCCCTCTGTGACCTCTGTGGTCAAAAGCAGCGGGTGGGTCCGTCCCGGCTTCGCCGGAATTGAGCCTAAGCCGCCGCCTTCGCCAGGCCGTTGAGGCGCGCCATGGCCTCCGCCGGGATCTCGAGGCTCGCCGCGGCGAGGTTATCGGCCAGGTGGGCCGGCGACGACGTGCCCGGGATCAGGAGGATGTTCGGCGCACGGGCCAGGAGCCAGGCGAGCGCGGTCTGCATCGGCGTGGCGCCGAGGCCGGCGGCGACCTCGGACAGGGTCTGCGACTGCAGCGGCGAGAAACCGCCCAGCGGGAAGAACGGCACGTACGGCACGCCCATTTCGTCCAGGGCGTCGATCAGGGCGTCGTCGTCGCGGTGGACGACGTTGTAGTGGTTCTGCACGCAGGCCACCGGCGCGATCCGGCGGCACGACTCGACCTGGCCGAGGGTGACGTTGCTGAGGCCGAGGTGGCGCACGAGGCCCTGGCGCTGCAGCTCGGCCAGGACGGCGAACATCTCGGCGATCGGCTCGTCCGTCGGCCCTGCGAGGCCGCCGGCGCGCAGGTTGACGACGTCCAGCGCCTCGAGCCCGAGGTTCCGCAGGTTGTCGTGCACGCCCTGCGTCAGGTCGGCGGGCGTGCGCGCCGGGATCCAGCTGGCGTCGGCGCCGCGCACCGCGCCCACCTTGGTGACGATGACGAGGTCGTCGGGATAGGGGGCCAGCGCCTCGCGGATCAGCTGGTTGACCACGTGCGGGCCGTAGAAGTCGCTGGTGTCGATGTGGTTCACGCCCGCCGCGATCGCCTGGCGCAGCACGGCGCGGCAGGTCTCGGGATCGCGGTGCGGGCCGAACACGCCCGGCCCCGCCAGCTGCATGGCGCCGTAGCCCATCCGCAGGACGGGGCGGTCGCCCAGCCGGTATTCGCCGGCGACGGTGATGTCGGTCATGAGCCTCTCCTTCGGTCTGGGAACACGCCGACTATGGACAGACGTTCGCCGCACGATAATCCTGCACAGTCGGGACGGGCCGTGCGGAAAATCGAACAATGACCCAGGACCTGAACGACCTCTCGGCCTTCGTCGCCGTGGCCCGGGCCGGCGGTTTCCGCGACGCCGCCCGCGCCGGCAACGTCTCGCCGTCCACCCTGAGCGAGGCGGTGCGCCGGCTCGAGGCGCGGCTGGGGGTGCGGCTTCTGAACCGCACCACCCGCAGCGTCGCGCCGACGGAGGCCGGGGCGCGCCTGATCGAACGGCTGTCGCCGGCGCTCGGCGAGATCGAGGCGGCGATGGACGTGGTCAACGCCTTCCGCGACCGGCCGGCCGGGACCCTGCGCCTCAACGTGCCTTCCAGCGTGACGCGGACCGTGCTGCCGCCGATCCTCGCGCCGTTCCTGACCGCCTATCCCGACATCCGCCTGGAGATCGTGGTCGAGGACAGCTTCGTCGACGTCCTGGCCGAAGGCTGCGACGCGGGCATCCGCTACGACGAGCGCCTCGAGCTCGACATGATCGCCGTGCCGATCGGGCCCCGCCTCCAGCGCTTCGCCACCGCCGCCGCGCCCGCCTATCTCGACGTCCACGGCCGCCCCGAACATCCCCGCGACCTGCTGCGGCACGCGTGCCTTCGCGCCCGGTTCTCCAGCGGGGCCATGGCGACCTGGGAGTTCGAGCGCGACGGCGAGATCGTGCGCGTCGATCCGACCGGCCCCCTGCTCGTGCGGCCCGCCGCCGCGGCCGACCTGTACGTCGGCGCCGCCATCGCCGGCCTGGGGATCGTGCACCTGTTCGAGGACTCGCTGCGCCCGGCCCTCGACTCCGGCGCCCTGGAGCCGGTCCTGGAGCCCTGGTGGGAGACGTTCAGCGGCCCGTTCCTCTACTATCCCGGCCGCCGCCACCTGCCGGCGCCGCTGCGCGCCTTCGTCGACTTCATCCGCCGCTGAGCTCGCATGCACCGCATCCGTCTTCCCCGCTGGGCCGTAGAACGCGGCGCGCCGCTGAACCGCTTCGACGGCCTGGAGCCTCGCACGGCCCTGGTGGTCATCGACATGCAGACCGCCTTCGTCGCCGAGGACCAGGTGTTCGGCAACGCCCACGCGCGCGACATCGTCCCGGCCGTCAACGTGCTGGCGCACGCCTTCCGCGCGGCCGGACGTCCGGTGATCTGGACCCGCCAGACGCAGGCCGCCGACGGGCCCGGCGCGCCGGCGCCCTGGCAGTACGACCCGGCCGACCCGTTCGTCGCCCGGGCTCTGGCAGCCCTCGCGCCCGGTTCCGAGGGCCACGCCCTCCATCCCCTGATGGAGGTCGGGGGGCAGGACACGGTGGTCGACAAGCATCGCTACGGCGCCTTCTCCTGCCCGGTCGGCGCGTTGCGCCGGACGCTGGAGGCGCAGGCCGTCGGCATGCTCGTGATCTGCGGCACGCTGACCAACGTCTGCTGCGAGAGCACCGCGCGCGAGGCCTACATGGCCGGCTACAAGACGCTGGTGGTGGCCGACGCCATGGCCGCCGTGACCGACGCCGAGCACAACGCCGCCCTGATGAACCTGCGCCTGAACTTCGCCGACGTGCGCCGAACGGCCGAGGTGATCCGGATGCTCGGGCGGACCTGACGGGCGTGTTCCACTTTTGCGGAACGCGCTCAGCACTCGATCTGTCTGGCCGCGACGATGACCTGGCCGACGGTGTCGAGGACGCTCGCGATCTCGGCCGCCGTCGCCGCCCGGGCCTCGACCCGCGCCTGCTCCGCCGCGATCCTGGCGGCAAGCCCCGCCATGCGGGTCAGGAGGCCGCTGACGTCCTGGCCGGACTCGATCGCATCCAGCAGACGCTGGCGCGCATCGACGAGCTGCTCGCCGGCCCGGTCGGCCTCGGCCTTGAACCCGCGCGCCGCGTCATAGTCGCCGACGTTCGAGGCCCTGGTCCAGGCCCTCAGCAGGCTCGCCTGCAGGGCGTCGAGCTGGTCCACGATGGCCCTGGCGTCATCGGTCGGCGACATGGTGCTTGCTCCTTCGCCCTCAGCCGTGCGCGCGGGCCGGCGCGAGCGCGGCGAAGCCCTGCAGGACCTTGGCGAAGGCCTGGGCCTGCAGGACGCTCTCGTTGACGTCGGCCCTGGGGTTGGCGAGGACGGCCACCAGGGCGGCGTGGCTCTTCCTCAGCGGCGTGAAGTCGGTGTCGATCGCCCGCACGGCCGACAGGTCGGCGGCCGCCTGGATGATCTGCTGCGTCAGGCTGGCCCGGTCCGCCTCGCTCAGCGTGTGGTGCTGGCGATCCTCGTCATAGGCCTGCTTGAGGTCGGTAAGGCGCCGCTGGCGGTAGACGAGCAGCGTGCCGCGCAGCTGCTCGGCTTCGCGCCCCATGACGTCGGCTGCGCCGTCGACCACGCCCTGGGCGGGCCTGGCGATGGCCAGCATCAGCCTGCGGCGCTGTTCGCGCTGCAGCTGGCCATTGGCGAAGACCAGGGCGTCGAGCGTCGGTGCGGCGACGGCGCCGGCCCGTGGGTCGACGATTCCGGCCAGCGACTTCAGGCAACCCGCGGCCCTGGCGGTGGCGTCGTCCGCGGCCTGGACATCCCTGGCCGCGGCCAGGTCCGCCATCGCCGATGCGTAGTCCGAAACCCCGCCGATCAAGGCGCGCAGGCGCGCCGTGTGCGAGACCAGCTTCAGACCCTGGTCCGGCGACGTCGCCCCCGGATCGGCGGCGACGACCACGCACGGCGCCCTGGAGGCGCTCGCCGCCACGCAGTCGTCGCCGAGCATCAGGATCTTCCGTCCGCTGGCGATCCTGGCCACCTGGTCGGCCTGGACCTCGGCCTCCTCGGTCGTCGCCAGGGTGGTGAAGCTGGTCTGGCCGGCGGCGGCCAGGGTGTCGAAGGCCGACGTCTCCGCGGTCGGCAGGCTCGCGCAGCCGGCCAGGCCCGCCGCCAGGACCACGCCGAGCCAGCGGCCCCGACCTCCGCGAACGCAATCGGACATCGCGCCTCCGAGCCG
>DASZQQ010000314.1:0-9434 GCA_035549595.1 Caulobacteraceae bacterium | reverse complement strand
CCGCCGCGACGGCGCCCGCGGCCGCGCCGGTGGCGGTCCGCCGCGAGGCGCCGCGCCCGACGCCGCCGCGCGAGGAGCCTTTCGTCGCCGCGCCACGACCCGCCGCGGACAGCGGCTCGCTGCTGAACCTGCTGTTCGGCTTCCAGGGCCGTATGCCGCGCAGCGCCTACGGCAGCGCCCGCATCGCCAGCTACCTGGTGTTCATGATCGTCCTGTTCGGCTCCTACCGCCTGGCGATGGCGAACCGGCACGACGTCAGCGTGGTTCTCGGCCTGGCGCTCTGCGTCTTCTTCGTCTCCCTGGTGTGGATCTGGACCAGCCTCGCCATGCAGGTGAAGCGCTGGCACGACCGCGGCAAGTCCGGGGTCTGGGTGCTGGTCAGCCTCGTGCCCCTGGTCGGGCCGTTCTGGATGTTCGTCGAGCTCGTGTTCCTCGACGGCGTCCGCGGCCCGAACGCCTTCGGCCCCGACCCGCGCGGCGATCCGAACGTCGTCTTCGAGGCCTGAGCGCGGTCGACGCGAACGGGTCGGCCGAAACATAACGGGAACAACGCGTTGAATCGATCCGATCGGCGTGCTACCTAGCCATCCGAGATGGCCAGGAGCGAGAGGATGAACTGGACGCTTGCCCGCGCCAAGGACCAGCTTTCCGAGGTCATTCGGCAAGCCCAGGAGTTCGGGCCTCAGCGGATCACCGTACGGGGCGAGCGCAAGGCTGTGGTGATCTCGGAAGAGGACTACGAGGCGCTCTGCGCGCCGGATGCGCCGAAGACGCTCAAGGAACTGCTTCTGCGCATGAACCTGGAAGGGCTCGATCTCGAGCGCGATCAGACGCCCGCCCGAGACCTGGACCTTTGAGCTTCCTGCTCGACACATCTGCGATCAGCGAAGCCGGGCGGCCGTCGCCCGATCCCGGGTACACCCACTGGTTCCTGGAACGGGAAACGGAAGAACTCTTCCTGAGCGCCATCAGCGTGGGCGAACTTCGGCGGGGAATCGCGCTTCTGCCCGCAGGGCGGCGCAAGCAAGGCCTGCAAAGGCTGTACGTGAACATCGTCCACCGTTTCGCCTCGCAGGTGATCGCCGTCGACGCCACAGTCGCGGAAGGCTGGGGCGATCTCTCCGCACGACTGAGGCGCGCCGGCCAGGTTGTCGGCGCACCCGACGAGTTGATCGCCGCCACGGCGCTCGCGAACGGCCTGACGGTCGTGACCCGCAATGTGCGCCACTTCGAGATGGCGGGATGCTCGGTTCTGTCGCCCTGGTCGGCATGAGATGGACGACGGCCGCGCCCTGACCGCCTTGCCGCCGCGCTTCGCCCGCTGGTTCGAGAGCCGGGGGTGGGCGCCGCGGGCGCATCAGCTGGCCATGGTCGAGAAGGGACGCGCCGGGCGCCATGCCCTGCTGATCGCCCCGACCGGCGGGGGCAAGACCCTGGCCGGCTTCCTGCCGAGCCTGATCGAGCTCTCCGAGCAGCCGCCGGCCAACACGTCGCGCGGCGTCCACACGCTCTACCTCTCGCCGCTGAAGGCGCTGGCGGTGGACGTCGAGCGCAACCTGATGGCGCCGATCCTCCAGATGGGCCTCGGCGTCGTCGCCGAGTCCCGCACCGGCGACACCGGCGTCTCGCGCCGCCAGCGCCAGCGGGTGAAGCCGCCCGACATCCTGCTGACGACGCCCGAGCAGCTGGCCCTGTTCTGCGCCTGGGAGGGCGCGCGGGCCTACTTCGCCGACCTCAGGTGCGTCATCATCGACGAGATCCACTCGGTCTGGCCGTCGAAACGCGGCGACCTGCTGGCCCTGGGCCTGGCGCGGCTGCAGACCTTCGCGCCCGACCTGCGCCGCGTCGGCCTTTCGGCCACAGTCGACGACCCGGACGTGATCCGGCGCTGGCTGGGGCCGGACGGGGCCGAGGACGTGGACCTCGTGCGCGGCTCGGGCGGGGCGGCCCCCGTGGTCGACGTGCTGCTGTCGGAAGGCCAGGTGCCGTGGGCCGGCCACACCGCCCAGCACGCGATGCCGGAGGTGTACGAGGCCATCAAGCGCGCGCGCACCGCCCTCGTCTTCGTGAACACCCGCTTCCAGGCGGAGTTCGCCTTCCAGGAGCTGTGGCGGCTGAACGAGGACAGCCTGCCGATCGCGCTGCACCACGGATCCCTTTCCGCCGAGCAGCGGCGCAAGGTCGAGGCGGCGATGGCGCGCGGCCTGCTGCGCGCCGTGGTCTGCACCTCGACGCTGGACCTCGGCATCGACTGGGGCGACGTCGACCTCGTCATCCAGCTGGCCTCGCCGAAGGGCGCCTCGCGCATGGTGCAGCGCATCGGCCGTGCCAACCACCGCCTCGACGAGCCCAGCCAGGCCCTGTTCGTGCCGGCCAACCGCTTCGAGATGCTGGAGTGCCAGGCCGCCCGCGAGGCGATCGCCGAGAACGCCCTCGACGCCGAGCCCGAGCGCGAGGGGGCCCTCGATGTCCTCGCCCAGCACATCATGGGCTGCGCCTGCTCCGAGCCGTTCGACCTCGTGAAGCTCTACGACGAGGTGACCGCCGCCGGCCCCTACCGCGGCCTGACGTGGGAGGACTTCGAGCTGGTGGTCGACTTCGTCTCGACCGGCGGCTACGCGCTGCGCAGCTACGACAAGTTCCGCCGCATCGTGAAGGGTCGGGACGGCCTATGGCGCGTGCGCAATCCGGAGACGGCGCTTCGCCACCGCCTGAACGTCGGCGCCATCGTCTCGCCGGCCATGCTCGCCGTGCGCATCGCCTCGGGACGCCGCGCGACGCCCGGGCGCAAGATCGGCGAGGTCGAGGAGGGCTACCTGGAGGTGCTGGAGCCCGGCGACACCTTCGTCTTCGCCGGCAATGTCTGGCGGCTGGTGGGCGTCACCGGTCTCGACGTCCTCGTCCAGCCCGCTCCCGGCGAGGATGCGAAGATGCCGAGCTGGGGCGGCTCGAAGTTCGCTCTCTCGACCTTCCTCGCCCGGCGCGTGCGCCAGCTGATGAGCGACGGCGACCACTGGGCCGTGCTGCCGCCCGACACCCGCGAATGGCTGGAGCTGCAGCGCGACCGCTCGCTGATCCCAGCCGAGGACGAGATGCTGCTGGAGACGTTTCCCAAGGGACAGCGCCACTTCCTGGTCTGCTACCCGTTCGAGGGGCGCCTCGCCCACACCACCCTGGCCATGCTGCTGACCCGGCGGCTGGAGCGCCTCGGCATCGGGCCGCTGGGCTTCGTCTGCAACGACTACGCCCTGACCATCTGGGCGATGAAGCCGATGGACGGTCTTGATTTCGACGACCTCTACGCCGAGGACATGCTCGGCGACGACCTGGAGTCGTGGCTGGCGGAGAGCAGCATGATGAAGGCCGCGTTCAAGGCCTGCGCCCTGATCAGCGGCCTGATCGAGCGGCGGTTTCCCGGCGAGCAGAAGTCGGGCCGGCAGATCACCTTCTCCACCGACCTCGTCTACGACGTCCTGCGCCGGCACCAGCCGGATCACCTGCTGCTGCGCTGCGCCCGCGCCGACGCCGCCCGCGGCCTGGTGGACGTCGCCCGCCTCGCCCAGATGCTCGCCCGCATCAAGGGGCGCATCCGGCACGCCGCCCTCGATCACCTGTCGCCGTTCGCGGTGCCGATGATGCTCGAGATCGGCAAGCAGCGCTCGCCCGGCTCGTTCGGCGAGATGGTGCTGTCGGAAGCCGCCGAGGACCTGATCGCCGAGGCCTCCGCCGCATGAGCGCGCTGGCCGCCGAGCACCGCTACGCCTTCGCCCAGTCGCCGTGCGGCGGCCTCGCCACCGGGATCGCGGGGGCCGAGGTGGTGCTGCGCGCGTCCGGCGCCCTCTGGCTCGCGGCCGAGGCAGCCGTGGTCGTCGCCGACCTGCACTTCGAGAAGGGTTCGGCCTATGCCCGGCGCGGCCAGATGCTGCCGCCCTACGACACCGCCGAGACGCTTGGCCGGCTGGAGGCGGAGGTCGCCGCCCTCGCCCCGCGCCTGGTGGTGTTCCTGGGCGACAGCTTCCACGACGGCGCCGCCGAAGAGCGCCTGGCGCCCGCGGACGTCGCCCGCATCGCCGCCCTGGCGGCCGGCCGCTCGCTCGTCTGGGTGGTCGGCAACCACGACGAGGACGGCCCGGCGCGGCTGCCCGGCGATGTCGTCGAAGGCATTTCGCTCGGCGGCCTGGACCTGATCCACGAGCCCACGGCCCGGCCCGTGCGCGGCGAGGTGGCCGGCCACCTGCACCCCTGCGCCCGCGTCGCCGGACGGGGGGCCAGCGTGCGGCGGCGGTGCTTCGTCACCGACGGCGAGCGCCTGGTGCTGCCGGCGTTCGGCGCCTACGCCGGCGGCCTCAACATCCTTGACCCCGCCTTCGGCCCCCTGCTCGCCCGCCCGCCGCTGACCGCCGCCCTCGGCGACGGCCGCGTCCACCCGATCGGCTGGCGATCCCTGCGGCCGGACTGAGGCGGGCTATGCGCCGCAAGGCGCCAAAGCCGATCACCCGGGCCACCGCCGGCGCTCCATCGAAGTTGTCCACGAACCACACGAACCACACGAACAGTCAGCGGTCGTCCGCACCGCTTGACGCCGTCGCGGCGCCGTTCGTGTGGTTCGTGTGGTTCGTGGACCGACACGACTGAGCCCGCGGACGTTCATGGCGGCGCCGGACTGGCGCTGACGCGCCGTTTGATTGTCCTACCCTGCCTTCTGCGCCTTCCACTTCGCCAGGACGGCGGCTTCGCGGTCGGGGGAGAGGCCGTTGCGGGGCTTGGCCTGGCGCTCGGGAGGCAGCTGGCGCCACCAGGCGAGGGTGTCGGCCGCGGTCGTGGGGATCGGCCGGAAGGTGAGGCCGGCCCCCAGCGCGCGGGCGATCGAGCGGCGGTGGAAGCCGGCCGTCTCCCCCTGGCCGGGGACCCAGACCGGCAGGTCGGTCCAGGCCTGCACGGTCTCGGCGTCCAGGAACGAGGCCGGGACCCAGGTCAGCGGCGGCCGAGACCCGACGCCCTGCCCCACCCCGTCCAGAAGCGCGCGCATGGTCAGCGTGTGGCCGGGCCCGAGGGCGTTGAACACCCCGGCCGTGCGGGTCTCGCAGAGCCGGATCATCCATTCGGCGAGGTCGCGCGCGTCGATGAACTGCACCGGGTCCGAGCCGTCGCCGGGGGCCAGGACCTCGCCGCCGCGGGCGAGGCGCACGGGCCAGTAGGTGAACCGGTCGGTCTCGTCGCCGGGACCGACGATCAGGCCCGGCCGGACGATCGTCGTCGCGCCCTCGCCGAACCGGCGCCGCGCCTCGGCCTCGCTGGCGGCCTTCAGCGGGCCGTAGAGCCGCAGCCCCTTGGCGGCGTAGTCCTGGGGCGTCACCGCCAGCGGATCGCCGTCGTAGGCCTGCAGCGCGGCGGTCTCGTCCGAGGGCTTGTCGTTGGTGGCGTAGGTCGAGATCGTCGAGACGAACACGTACTGGCCGACGTGGCCCTTCAGCACGCGCGCGGCGTCGCGCACCCAGAACGGCAGGGTGGTCGGGTTGTCGATGCAGACGTCCCAGTCGCGGCCCTCCAGCGACTTCAGGTCGCCGGTGTTGCGGTCGCCGAGCAGTTCCTCGACCTCGCCGGGCCAGGTCTCGTGCTGGCGTCCGCGGTTGAAGAGCGTGACCTTGTGCCCGCGCGAGAGCGCGTAGCGGACCTGGTGCGGGCCGATGAAACCGGTGCCGCCGAGGATCAGGATCTTCAGCGGTTTGGGCGCCGCCGCGGCGGCCGCGCCAAGACCGGCGGCGGCCACGGCGGCCAGCTGGACGACACGGCGGCGGGTGGGACGCATTCCGGACCTCCTCAGGCGCCCGCGCGGCCAGGAGCGGTGCGGCGCAGGTAGTCGACGAACAGCAGCGCCAGCACGAGGTCGCCGCTGGCCAGGGCCGGGACCTTCCAGCCGATCACGTGGCGGGCCCACAGCCAGGCCATGATCGCCACCGCGAAGATCTTGCCGCCGGCGCCCAGGCCGATGAACGGCCGGAAGCGCACCGGGTCCAGCGCGATCCGGGCGTAGACGTAGCCGAAGATCAGGATGAAGCCGGCGCAGAGCGCGGCGAAGAGCCGGTTCGTCCCCTCGACCGGCTGCAGGTCCAGGGTCGCCGCGAACGGCTCGGGCGCGAACGCGAGGAAGAGGCCCACAGCGGTGTTGAACAGCGTCGCGAGCCAGAACAGAACCCTGGCGTAGGTTTGCATGGCAGGTCTCCCCACTCAGCCACTCTACGCCAGATCGCAGGAAACCCGTCATGGTCGAAGCCGAAACCGCCGTCCGCGCCCGCCGCCGGCTGACCAACAAGCTGATCGCCGCCCACGACGCGCCGCGGCTGAAGCCGTTCTTCGACCCCGACGCCAAGGTGATCGCCGGCGACGGCGCCCTGATCGCGGGTGCCGGCGCGATCATCGAGGCCTTCGCCGGGCAGTTCGCCGAGCCCGGCTTCGTGCGGTACCTGCGCGAGACCGAGGCGGTCGAGGTCGACGAGGCCGGCGTTCGCGCCGCCGAGCGCGGCCGCTGGGTCGGCGAGTGGAAGGGCCGGCCAGGCCTCGGCGGCCAGTACCTGGCGGTCTGGAAGGCCGTGCGCGGGCAGTGGGTGATCGAGAGCGAGCTCTACGTGACCCTGCGGGCCGGCGCGCAAGAGTGATGGCGGCGCCCGTCGCGGCGGGTCTAAGGTTCGCCTCCAGACAAGAAGCCGCCCGAGGGAGCCGAAGCGCGATGGCCTACGAACACATCCTCTACCGCGTCGACGACGGGGTGGCGGTGATCACCCTGAACCGGCCCGAGAAGCTGAACGCCTGGACCGGGCGCATGCATCACGAGGTCAAGGACGCCATGCACGCGGCGACGAAGGACGAGACCGTGCGCTGCATCGTGCTGACCGGCGCCGGCCGCGGCTTCTGCGCCGGGGCGGACATGACCACCTTGCAGGGCATCCAGCAGGGCACGGCCGGCTCGAACCCGCGCGAGGAGGCCTTCGACCCGGCCGCCAACGAGAACTTCCGCAAGACCTATTCGTACTTCCCGTCGGTGCCGAAGCCGATCGTGGCGGCGATCAACGGCGCCTGCGCCGGCATCGGCCTCGTCATCGCCCTCTATGCCGACATCCGCTTCGCCTCTGACGCGGCGGTGTTCACCACCTCCTTCGCCCGCCGCGGCCTGATCGCCGAGCACGGGATCTCGTGGCTGCTGCCGAGGCTGGTGGGCGTCGCCAACGCCGCCGACCTCTTGTTCTCCGCGCGCAAGATCACCGGCGCCGAGGCCGCGCAGATGGGCCTCGTCAACCGCGTCATCCCCTTCGCCGAGTTCGAGGCCGAGGTGATGGCCTATGCCCGCATGCTGGCCAAGGAGGTCTCGCCGCGCTCGGTGCGCGAGATGAAGCGCGAGATGTGGAACGCCCAGTTCCAGAGCCTGGGCGAAGCCATCGAGTCCGCCAACGCCGACATGGAAGGCAGCTTCACCTCCGAGGACTTCAAGGAGGGCGTCGCCCATTTCCTGGAGAAGCGCGCCCCGGCCTTCAGCGGGCGGTAGAAAAAGAGGGCAGAGTCATTTTCGCCAACTTCAACGGCTGCGAGGGCTCGCGCTCGGGGGCGAAAATGACTCTGACCCCTTTTTCGCTGGAGCTGTGAAGCGCCTGCGTCCGGCCACGCCGAAAGACGCCGAGGTCCTGTCCGAGATCCATCGGCGGGCGGCCTTCCTGCCGCCCCTGCATGACGCGGACGAGAACCTTCGCTTCGTGCGGGACGAGTTGATGGTCCAGAACGAGGTCTGGGTCTCCGAGGCTGGCGGCGAGGTGGTGGGCTACGTCGCCTTCAGCGGCGGCTGGCTGAGTCACCTGTTCGTGCATCCCGATCACCAGGGGAAGGGCGTCGGGGCCGCCCTCCTGTCGCGCGTCATCGCCGACGGGCGCGAGCGGCAGCTCTGGACCTTCGCGGGCAACGCCCGGGCGCGGGCCTTCTACGAGCGACGCGGCTGGGTGCTGGCCGAACGCACCGACGGGCAGGGCAACGAGCACGGGCAGCCTGAGGTCCGCTACGTCTGGCGGCCCTGATCCTTGCCCCGGCCGTTCAGCGGTCTCATCTTCTGTCACGGGAGTGGATGGAAGCGATGAGCGACGCTGTCGGTCCTGGCGATCTGGTTCTGTGCGTCAACGCCGCCCCGAACCATGCCACGGGAAGGCCGGTGCCCCTGCGCGCCGGCGAGACCTACCGGGTGGTCGCGGTCATGGCGTTCGCGTGCCCCTGCGGGCGGTCCGACGCCCTGCTTGACGTCGGCGTCGACTACGCCTGGTGCCAGACGCGCTTCCGGCTCCTGCCCAAGCCGAAGGCCGAGACCAGGACCCGCCGCGTCTCGGCGCCGAAGGAGAAAGAGACGGCGCGTTGAGGAATGATGTAGAATTGACTTAATTAAGTCAATTCTACATTATTGGCCCATGGAGAGCTTCGCGGCCCTGGCCGATCCGACGCGGCGGCGCATCGTCGAGAGCCTGGCGCTGGGGCCGCTGTCGTCGGGCGAGATCGCCGGGCGGTTCGCGATCACGGCGCCGGCCATCTCGCAGCACCTGAAGACCCTGCGCCAGGCGGGGCTGGCGCGCGTGCGGCCGCAGGGGCAGCGGCGGATCTACGAGCTCGACCCCAGGGGGGTCGACGCCCTCGCCGCCTGGGTCGAGCGCATCAGGGCCTTCTGGGCGCCGAGGCTCGACGCCCTGGCGATGGAGCTCGCCGCCGAACAGTCGAAGGAGTCCAAGCCATGAGCGACCACGGCTCGAGCGATCGGGGTCAGCCGCTGCGCGTGCCGGCGGTCAGGTTCGAACGCCTGCTGCCCGGCCCGGTCGAGCGGGTGTGGGCGCACCTGACCGAGCCCGGCAAGGTGCCGGCCTGGTACGGCGAGGACGGCGTCATCGAGCCGCGCGAAGGCGGGCGGGTGCGCTTCTCGGGCGGGCACATCCAGGGCATCGTCACCCAGTGGAAGCCGGGCCGGCGGCTGGCCTACACCTGGAACGTCTTCGCGCCGGGCGAGACGGCGTCGCCCTACCCGGAATCCTACCTGACCTTCGAGCTCGAGCCGGCCGGCGACCAGGTGCGCCTGACCCTGCTGCACCTGCCGATCCTGGAGCGGTTCGAGCGCCAGAACATGATGGGCTGGCACACCATGCTCGACCTGATCGCCGCCGCCCTGGCGGGCGAGCCGGCGCGGCCCAGGCGCGAGATCATGCAGGTCAACGCCGCCAAGTACGGCGTCGACCTGGAGAACCTGGCGCGGTGAGAAAAGGTCAGGGGACACGATGCCTGCCGGCATCATGTCCCCGGGTCTGTCAGTGGGGACATGATCCCGAAGGGTTCGAGTCCCCTGTTCCTGAAAGCTACCGGATCACCGTGGCCAGGCGCTGGACGGTGGCCGCGTCGGGGGCGCCGCTGGGCGGCAG
>DASZQQ010000313.1:0-13445 GCA_035549595.1 Caulobacteraceae bacterium | reverse complement strand
CGGCGCTGTCGCGCCGATCCACTTCCCCCAAGGGGGGAAGAGAAGGCATCTTCGAGGCCATGGCTTCCAGCATCGACGCCTATCGCGCCAAGCGCCGGTTTCGTGAGACGCCCGAGCCGCGCGGCGGCGAGGCCGCCGGCGGCGAGGCGATCTTCGTCGTGCAGAAGCACCACGCGCGGCGCATGCACTACGACCTGCGCCTTCAGATGGGCGGGACGCTGAAGAGCTGGGCGGTGCCGGAAGGGCCGTGCCTCGACCCCAAGGTCCGGCGCTTCGCCAAGCTGGTCGAGGACCACCCGCTGGAATACGCGACCTTCGAGGGGCGCATTCCGGCCGGCAACTACGGCGCCGGGACGGTGATCGTCTGGGACCGCGGCACGTGGGTGACCCTGGCCGATCCCGAAGCGGCCCTCGCCGCCGGCGAGATCAAGTTCCGCCTGGCCGGCGAGAAGCTCGGCGGCGGCTGGATGCTGAAGCGCCTGCCGGACGATCCGACCAACTGGCTCCTCATCAAGGAACGCGACATCGCCGCCCGGCCGATCGACGAGTTCGACGTCGTCGTCGAGCAGCCCGACAGCGTCGTCACCGGCCGCCCCGTCGACGAACCCCCGCCCCCGCCGCGCAAGGCCGCCCCGCGCAAGACGGCGGCGAAGATCCCCGGCGCCGTCGCCGCGCCGATGCCGGCCAGGTGGAAGCCGCAGCTCGCCGGCCAGGCCGACCAGGCCCCCAAGGGCAAGGGCTGGATCCACGAGATCAAGTACGACGGTTACCGCACCCTGGTGTTCTTCGATCGGGGCGCCGTCCGCCTCGTCACCCGCAACGGCCACGACTGGACGCATCGCTACGGGGCCCTGGCCAAAGCCTTTACGAAGCTGCCGTGCAAGAGCGCGATCCTGGACGGCGAGGTGGTGGTGCAGGACCCGCGCGGGGTGACCTCGCTCGACTTGCTCGAGCAGGCGTTGTCGGACGGCGCCTCGCACGCCATGACCTACTTCGCCTTCGACCTCTGCTATCTCGACGGCTACGACCTGTCGGCCTGCAGGCTCGTCGACCGCAAGGCCGCGCTCGAGGGCCTGATCGGGCCGCTGATCGACGAGCGCTCGGCGATCCAGATCAGCGAGCACATCGAGGGCGACGGCGACGCCCTCTTCGCCCAGGCCAGCCGGCTCGGCCTGGAGGGGATCGTCTCCAAGCGCGCCGACGCGCGCTACCTGCAGGCGCGCTCGACCACCTGGATCAAGGTCAAGCGTGTCGAGATCGACCCGTTCGTGATCGTCGGCTTCCTGTCCAACATGCCGAAGAGCGCCTCGTCGCTGCTGCTGGCCGAGGAGCGCGACGGCGAGCTGGTTTACGCCGGCCGCGTCGGTTCGGGCATCGGCGAGGCGCTGGGGCGCGAGCTCTTCGCCGCCCTTTCCCGCCACGAACGCGACAGGCCGGCGATCGCCGTGCCGAAGACCCCCGGCGCGCGCTGGGTCGAGCCCGACTTCACCGCCGAGATCGGCTACCGCAGCCGCTCCACGGGCGGGGCGCCGCGGGCGCCGGTGCTGCTGTCGTGGAAGGTGCGCGAGAAGAAGCCCGCCGCCGCGACGCTGAAGCCGCGGCTGATCGGCGACCGCGACCTGGCCGCCGTCCACCTGACCAACCCCGAGCGCGAGATCTTCGCCGGCAGCGGCGTCACCAAGCTCGACATCGCCCTCTACTACGCCCGCGTCGGCGACTGGCTGCTGCCCGAGCTGCTGCGCCGGCCGGTGACCGTGATCCGCTGCCCGTCCGGCGACATCAAGGATCTGTTCTACCAGCGCCACGCCTTCGCCGGCCTGCCGCCGGGGGTCGAGCGCGTGGAGCTGTCGGACGAGGAGGGCCGGGGCGCCTTCCTCTCGGTGGTCGAGCCGCGCGGCTACCTCGGCCTCACCCAGTTCGGCGCCATCGAGTTCCACCTCTGGGGCTGCCGCATCGACGATCCGGAGCATCCGGACCGCCTGGTCATGGACCTCGATCCGGACGAGAGCCTGCCCTGGGCGAGGGTCTGCGACGGGGCCGAGATGCTGCGCCAGCGGGTCGAGGCTATGGGCTTTCGGCCCTTCTTGCGCACCACCGGCGGCAAGGGCGTGCACCTCGTCATGGCCCTTGGCGAGGGCCAGACCTGGCCCGTGGTCAAGGGTTTCGCCGAGGCCCTGAGCCGCGCCATGGCCGCCGACGCGCCCGGCCTCTTCACCGCCGTGTCGTCGAAGGAGCGGCGCAAGGGCCGGATTTACCTCGACTATTTGCGCAACGCCCGGGGCGCGAGCGCGGTCGCCAGCTACTCCCTGAGGGCCAGGCCGGGCTTCCCGGCGGCGACGCCGATCGCGTGGGAAGAGTTGCGCCGGCTGTCGGGCGGCAACGCCTTCAACCGTCTTAACCTCGTCAGGCGTCTTGACTCTCTGGCAACGGACCCGTGGGATGAATTGGGTGAAGACGCCGTCAAGATTACGCCGAAGATGCGACGTGATGTCGGCATGAAGAGCTGATGGGGTGTTGAAATGGCTGGCCGTGCGAGCTGGAAGGGTTACCTGAAGCTGTCGCTGGTGTCGTGTCCGGTGAAGCTCTATCCGGCCACGTCGACGACGGCCGGGAAGATCTCGTTCAATCTTCTGCACAAGGACACGCTGAACCGCGTGCAGCAGAAGTATCACGACCCCGAGCTGGGCGAGATCGATCGCGCCGACCTGGTCAAGGGCTACCAGTTCGAGAAGGACCGCTACGTGGTCGTCTCGGCCGAGGAGCTGGACGAGATCGAGATCGAGTCCTCCAAGACGATCGACATCGACGGCTTCGTCGACGCCGGCGACATCGACCCGATCTACATGGATTCCACCTACTACCTGGCCCCCGACGGGCCGATCGCCGAGGAGACCTTCGCGGTCATCCTCGAGGCCATGCGCAAGGCGAACAAGGTGGCCGTGGCGCGCATCGTGCTCTCCGGCCGCGAGCGGCAGGTCACGATCCAGCCGATCACCGACGGCTTCCGCCTGACCACGCTTCGGGCGGCCAAGGAGGTGCGCGAGCCCTCCTATGCGCTGGAGAAGCTGAACGCCAAGTACTCGCCGGACATGCTGGCCATGGCCGGGCAGATCATCGCCTCGAAGCAGATGGAGTTCCATCCCGAGGCGTTCGAGGACCGCTACGAGGAGGCCCTGATGGCCCTCGTGAAGTCCAAGATCGCCGGCGGCCAGCCCGTGATCACCAAGGCCCCCGAGCGCGGCAACGTGGTCAACCTGATGGACGCCCTGCGCCGCAGCCTGGAGGAGGAGCGCCGCCCGCCGGCCCCGAGCCTGGGCAAGGCCGCGGTCGCCGCCGCCAAGGCCGGCGCCAAGGCGCCGAAGGCCGCTCCCGCCGCCAAGGCCGCTTCGGCCAAGGCTGCGGCCGTGAAGCCCACGGCCAAGAAGAAGGCCGGCGCCGCCTGACGCCATGCAGTTCCAGGGCCGCTCCGTCGCCCTCTTCGGCCGCTTTTCCCCCGGGGTGCGCGAGCGCCTCGCGCGCGAGGTCGTCCGCCTGGGCGGCGCCGTGCAGCGCGACTTCACGCGGCGCAGCGACCTGCTGGTGGTCGGCAGCCTTGCAGACAGCCTCGTCGACTCCGGTGCCCTGACGGCCCGTTTGCAGGCCGCTTCCGGCCGCGGCGTCCCCGTGCTCGGCGAAAGGGCCTTCGCGGCGGCGCTGAACGGCGAGCCGGAGGGCCCGCCGGCGACCTTGCCGCTGGCGCAGCCGCTCAGCCAGGCCGGTCTCTCGGCCGACGACGCCGCCGTGCTCGCGGCCTTCGACCTGATCGCCCTGAAGGACGGCGCCGGGCGCTTCGCCGACGCCGGGGTGGTGCGCACGGCCGGCGAGCTGCTGGCCCAGGGCCGCACCCTGGGCGAGGCGGTGCGCATCCTGCGCCAGGCGCGCGACCTGGCGCCCAAGGGCCGCCACCGCATCGTCCTCACCCCCTCCGGCGAGGCGGCGCTGAAGTGGGACGACGGCCTGACCACCCTGGAGGGCCAGGGCCGCCTTGCCCTCGACGAGGACAACGCCAGCGTCGACGACCTGTTCGAGGCGGCCGAGGAGGCCGAGGCCGACGGGGATCTCGACCTCGCCGCACGGCTCTACGACCTCTGCATCCGGGCCGACCGCAAGGACGCCCTCGCCGCCTACAACCTGGCCAACATCCGGCTGGCCCAGGGGGCGCACGACGAGGCGGTGCTCGGCTACCAGCGCGCCCTCGCCCGCGATCCGCGCTTCGCCGAAGCCCGCTACAACCTCGCCCAGGCGCTGGAGGCGGCGGGCAAGGAGGCCGCTGCGGCTAGCGAACTCGCCCGCCTCGTCGCCGCCGAGCCCGACTACGCCGACGCCGTGTTCAACCTGGCGCAGCTGAACATGAAGGCCGGGGCCCTGGCGGAAGCCAAGGCCCTCTACGAGCGCTACCTGGACCTCGACCCGCCCGCCGACTGGGCGGCGACGGCGAGGAAGGCGATCCTCTACTGCACGGCCGCGATGGCCGGTTAGAGCGCGTTCCGCAAAAGTGGAACCCGGTTTTGCGATCGGAACGCGCTCAAGCTTTTGATTCTAGAGCACGATGCGATCAGACGGTTCCGTCTGATCGCATCGTGCTCTAGCGCCCGACCGCCGATCCGATCGGCCGGCGGCCCAGCACGGCGAAGGCCGCGAGGCCGGCCGCGGTGGCGGCGGCGAACAGGGCGTAGAGCGGACCGTACCCGGACCCGCCGCCCAGCAGGGCGCCGGCGAGGACCGGCCCCATCGCGCCGCCGATGGCGAGCGCCGCCGGCATCAGCACCGCCACGCGGCCATGGCCGTCGGCCGAGGCGATCATCCCCATCTGGTAGGCCATCGGGAAGTTCCAGAGGCCGGCGGCCAGCACCGCGCCCGTGGCGTAGGCGACGAGGCCGTGGCCGAGCACCAGGGCCGCCACGCCCGCGATCGCCAGGATCATGCCGACCGCCAGGGGCTTTACCCGTCCGAACCGGTCGCCGAGGAAGGCGGCCCCGAGGCCCGCGACGCCGCTGACGATCAGGCCGACCGTGAGCACGTCCGAGGCCGCGCGCTCATCGACGCCGAAGGTGGGCGCGAGGCGGGCCAGGAACGCCCAGAGGGCGGCCATGCCGGTGAAGGAGACGAAAAGGCCCGAGAGGCCCAGCCACGGCGCGCAGTCGCGCAGGAACGGGGCCGAGGTCCCGGCGCGCCTGGCCATGGCGAAGCGCTGATCGGGCGGGCGCAGGATCCGGCCGGCCGGGATCCAGCGCAGGGCGGCCAGGACGACGGCGCCGACCACGCCGGCCAGGGTCAGGACCACGCCCGGGAAGCCCCAATGCGCGCTGACGAAGGTGGTCAGGGCGACGAGGACCGCGACGGCCAGGAACACCTCGACCGCCAGCTTGACCCCGAAGGCGCGGTCGGGCCGGTGGTGTTCGGACACGATGGCGATGCAGACCGTGTAGAGCACGCCGAGCCCCGCCCCGCTGGCGACGAGCGCGGCGAGCAGCCCGGCGTACGACGGCACGGCCGCGCACGAGGCGAGGCCGGCCACGCCCACGGCCGCACCCAGCCCCATGGTCGCCCGCCAGTCGAAGCGCGAGATCCAAAGGTTGGACGGAACCGCCACCAGGGCGAACCCGGCCAGGAAGCTGGACCCGACCACGCCGAGCTGGCTGTCGCCGAGCGAGAAGCGCCCCGCCGCCGTCGCCAGCACCGCCGGGATCACGTTGAACAGCAGCGCGCCGGCGGCCGAGACCGCGGAGGCGGCCGCCAGGACCGAGACCGGCTGGCGGTGGACCGTCGGCCGCTGCGGCCGCGGCCGGGCCGCCTCGTCCGGCGCCGGCCGCGCCGGCCTTGCCTCGGTCGGCGGGATGCGGACCTTCAGGCTGACGTAGCCCTTGGCGAACGGGCTCGCCAGGCGCACCGGCTCGCCGACGACCTCGATCACCGGATAGCGCGCGAGGATCTCCTCCCAGAGGATGCGCAGCTGCATCTCCGCCAGCCGGTTGCCGACGCAGCGGTGGATGCCGAAGCCGAACGACATGTGCTGGCGCGGCCGCTCGCGGTCGATGATGTACTCGTCCGGGCGCTCGATCACGGCCTCGTCGCGGTTGCCCGAGACGTACCACATGATCACCTTGTCGCCCTTCTTGATGCGCTTGCCGCCGAGCTCGGTGTCGCGGGTGGCGGTGCGGCGCATGTGCGCCAGGGGCGTCTGCCAGCGGACCGTCTCGGAGACCATCGACGGGATCAGCTCCGGATGCTCGCGCAGCTTCTGGTACTGATCGGGGTTCTGGTTCAGCGCCAGCAGGCTGCCGGTGATGGTGTTGCGGGTCGTCTCGTTGCCGCCGACGATCAGCAGGATGACGTTGCCCAGGTACTCCATGGGCGTCATGTCCCGCGTCGCCTCGCCGTGGGCGAGCATGGAGACCAGGTTGAACGCCGGCTCGGCGTTCACCCGCTCGTTCCACAGGCCGACGAAGTACTCCAGGCACTCCATCAGCACCGCGACCTGCTCGTCCACGGTCTCGACCAGCTCGCCGGGCCCCGGCAGGCAGTTGGCCACGTCCGACCACCAGGTGAGCTTGCGGCGGTCCTCGAACGGGAAGTCGAACAGGGTCGCCAGCATCTGGGTGGTCAGCTCGACCGAGACCTTCTCGACCCAGTCGAACTCCTCGCCGATCGGCAGCTCGTCGAGGATCCTGGCCGCCCGCGAGCGGATCAGCCCCTCCATCCGCGCCAGGTTCGCCGGCGCGACGATCGGCGCCACGACCTTGCGCTGGTGGTCATGCCGCGGCGGGTCCATGGCGATGAACATCGGCAGCGCATCTTCGGGCGCGTCGTCGACGATGGTGATGCCGCCGCGGCCGATGTCCGACGAGAACACCTCGTGGTTCGTGTCGACGGCCATGATGTCGTTGTAGCGCGTCACCGACCAGTAAGGGCCGAACCGGCTCTTGCGGCACCAGTGGACCGGATCTTCCTGTCGCAGGCGGGCGAACAGGGGCCAGTGGCTGTCGGTGCGCCACAGCTCCGGGTCGCTGACGTCGATATCCTCGAGCGCGATCGAGGCGGCGGCCTCCATCCTCCGAAGCGAAGCGGCGTCGTCCGGCATGCGTGTCCTCCCCGCCCCGGACGGATCTGCGTCCGCCAGGGCGCGCCGATCCTGCCCGCCGCCGGCGCGGATTTCCACGAAGAACTTCGAGACAGGCGGCCTGGAGGCGGACGCGCGGGTGGCCGGCCCGCTACAGCCCCAGGATCATCTTGGCCATGATGTTGTGCTGGATCTCGTTGGAGCCGGCGTAGATCGAGGTCTTGCGGTAGTTGAAGTACATCGGCGCGGTCGGGGCGGCGTAGTCCGGGCCCGGCCGCGGCTCGTTCACGCCGCCGCGCAGGTGCGCCCAGGTGTCCTGGACGAAGGGCGCGCCGTAGATCCCCACCGCCTCGAGCGCCAGCTCGGTGATCGCCTGCTGCGCCTGGGAGCCTTCCAGCTTCAGCATCGACGAGGCCGGGCCCATGGCCTCGCCGGTCACGCGGCCGGCGAACAGCTTCAGCTCGGTGGCGTTGATCGCCTCGACCTTGATCTCCATCTCGGCCAGCTTCCGCCTGAAGTCGCGGTCGCGGATCATCGGCTCGCCCAGGCCGTTGGCCTCGGCGGCGGCGATCTTGCGCACCTTGTCGAGCTGGTGCGTCAGGCCCGGCGCATAGGCGTTGCCGCGCTCGAACTGCAGCAGGTACTTGGCGTAGGTCCAGCCGAGGCCCTCCTCGCCGATGCGGTTCTTCACCGGCACGCGGACGTCCTCGAAGAACACCTGGTTGATCTCCTGCTCGCCGTCCACCGGCCCGTCGAGGGTCGGCAGCGGGCGGATCGTGATCCCCGGCGTCTTCATGTCCAGCAGCAGGAAGCTGATGCCCTTCTGCGGCTTGTCCTCGACCGAGGTGCGCACCAGGCAGAACATCCAGTCCGCCCACTGGGCGTAGGTGGTCCAGATCTTCGAGCCGTTGAGGACGTAGTCGTCGCCGTCCCGCTCGGCCTTCAGCGACAGCGAGGCCAGGTCCGAACCGGAGCCCGGCTCGGAATAGCCCTGGCACCACCACACGTCGCTGGAGAGGATCTTCGGCAGGTGCTGGGCCTTCTGCTCGTCGGAGCCGAAGGCCATGATCACCGGCGCGCACATGCGCAGGCCCATGTTGCTCGCCGAAGGGGCGCCGGCCAGGGCCATCTCCATGTTGAAGATGTACTTCTGGGCGTCGGTCCAGCCCGTGCCGCCGTACTGCACGGGCCAGTCCGGCGCGATCCAGCCCCGATCGTTCACGCGCTTGAGCCAGCGGATCTGGCTGTCGCGGTCCATGTGGCCGTTCTTCGACTGCTCCATGCGCTGACGCATGTCGTCGTCGTAGGCCTTGGCGATGAAGGCGCGGACCTCGTCGCGGAAGGCGAGGTCCTCGGGGCTGAATTCCAGGTCCATGGGGGCCCTCCAGAGCGGGTTAGTCAGCGCCGTCCAGATATTCGATCTCGGGCCGGCCGGCGAGGAACGGGCCCATCTTCGGCGACATCTCGCGGAAGTGCGCGCTCTGGCCGTGGGCGGCGACGGCGTCCTGGTCCTTGTAGAGCTCCAGCACCTTGTAGGTGTTGGGGTCGGTGCGGCTCTTGGTGAGCTGGTAGCAGATGTTGCCCGGCTCGTTGGCGCGCACCTTGGCCGCCAGCTCGCGGAACACCGCCTCGAGACCGGCCCCCTCGCCGTCCTTCACCTTCAAGGTCGCCACGATGCCGATCGTCATTGCCTCATCTCCCTGGCCGCTCAGCGGTCCAACGCTTGTTTGAACGGCGATGTTAGGGGGCCGACGCAAGGGAGGGCAAGCACGGATAGGAGCGGAAGCGTCGGAGCGGCCCCTGCGTCATCATGGGTCGTTGCCGGGCGCCGCGGCGCGGGCTCTCCTATGAGGCGAGTTCCACCGCAAACGGCGACGGGAGACGCATGCGGTCCAAGGCGTTCGCCATCGCCCTCGCGGCGACCTCGTTCCTGGCCGCCGTCCCGGCGACGGCGCCGGCCCAGTCCGTAGACCGCTCCATGCTCTGGCGCGTCAACGTGTTCGGCGCCGACGGCCACGATCCGCGGCGCATCCAGCCGCGGTCCGAAGGCGAGGGCCAGGCGCTGGCCGGCGTCGGCGTGATCCACAACCGCGCCCCGATCGCCATGATCGGCGACGACGACCACGTGCACTACGCGCGCGGCCAGGCGACGGCGTTCCTGGTCTCGCCGTGTCTGGCGGTCAGCAACTACCACGCCGTCTACGGCGAGGGCGAGGCGACGGACGAGCGCGACTTCGCGGTCAACTTCAGCGTCGGCGACCGGCCCGACGACCGCGGCTTCTCCGACACCGTGCGCGCCGTGCCCGCGTTCCACGGCGCTTTCGACGAGACCGACGAGGGCCAGGACTGGGTGGTGCTGCGCCTGGACCGGTGCCTGGGGACGACGATCGGCTGGCTGTCGCTCAGCGACATCGGCGCCGAGGCCCTGAAGCCCGCGCAAGTCTCGACCGCCGGCTATCCGGCCGAGAAGGCGCCGGGGCGGCTGTGGCGCGAGGACGGCTGCCACCTGAAGCACCGCCCGGGCGAGCCGGCGCTGATGGCCAGCGACTGCTCGGCGACGCCGGGCGCGTCCGGCTCGCCGGTGTTCGTGATGCAGGACGGCAAACCCAGGGTGGTCGGCATCGTCGAGGGGGCCGAGAACGACGTCGACGGCGTCCAGCGGCGCTGGAATCCGGAGATCGCCAACCTGGTCGTCGACATCGGCTCGCTGCTGGCGCGCGCCGACGTGCGCGCGGCGATCGCCGCCGACATCCGCCGGAACGCCGCCGTTCCCGCCGGGAGCTGATCAGCAGCCGCTGTTCTTGCCGATCTCGTGGCCGGCCAGGGCGCCGACGCCCGAGCCCAGCAGCGCGCCCGGCAGGCGGTTGCCGCCGGCCATGGCGCCGCCGACGATGCCGCCGCCGATCGCCCCGATCACCGTGCCGTTCACCGCGTGCCGATGCCGGCAGGCATGGCGGTCGGACACGTAGTGGCGGTGGCTGACGTAGCGGTGATGGTGGCGGTAGTAGGCGCGGCTGTGCGCCGCCGCCACCGTGGGCGCGGTCGCCGAGATCGTCGCCAGGCCGAGGGCCAGAGCCGCCAGAGACTTCGAAATCATCCCCAACTCCTTCAATCGTTCCTCGCCAACGCAAGCGCGCGAAGGCCGCGTTCGTTCCGTCTTCCTGCGTGCCCCCGCTTCAAGCCCGATATGGCGCCGAAACTTGGGCGGCCGGGCGCCTTCCGGCGCGGGTGATCCGTGATAAGTCGGGTGACGCATCTGTGGGAGAGCGACAATGGCCGACGACGCCCCGACCCCTATCCTGGCGCTGACGCCGCTGAACCCGCAGTTCCGCGAGGATCCCCACGCCCTGCTGGACCCGCTGCGCGCGCACCACCCGGTGATGCGCGACGAGGCGGCCGGCTGCTTCTTCCTGACCCGGCACGAGGACGTGCGCGGCGTCCTGACCGACCTGACCCTCTGGCGCGACCCGCTGAAGGCCGAGGAGGCGGCGGTGCTGAGCCGGCGCATCCTCGACGACCCGAGCGGCGGGACCGGCGGCGAGGAGCGCAATCCCTCGATCCTCCTGATGGACGACCCCGACCACGCGCGCATCCGCGGGCCGCTGGCCCAGGCGCTGTACCGCCGGGTAGCGAAGTTCAAGCCGCAGGTGGAGGCCATCGTCGACGGCGCTCTGGCCGCGCTGGAGGGGCGCGACCGCTTCGACCTGATGGCCGAGTTCGCCCTGCCGATCCCGATCGACGTCATCGCCGCGATCCTGGGCGTCGACCACAGCCGCCTGGCCGAGTTCCGCGACTGGTCCGAGGGCGTGATCCAGGGGCTGAACCCGCTGCGCACGCCCGAGCAGACCGAGCACATGCTGCGCGCCGGCCCGGCCCTCGACGCCTACATGAACGAGATGCTCGCCGCCCGGCGCGCGCGGCCGCAGGACGACCTCGTCACCGACATGGTCCAGCTGCAGGCGGCCGGGGCGCAGCTGACGGACAGCGACCTCGTCACCAACCTCAGCGCCCTGCTGGTCGGCGGCAACCTGACGACCACCGACCTGATCGGCAACGGCGTGCGCCTATTCCTGACCCACCCGCAGGAGCTGGCCAAGCTGATCGCCGACCCCAGCCTGATCTCTGCCGCGATCGAGGAGGTGCTGCGCTACGAGCCGCCGGTGGACATCACCGGCCGCGTCGCCTCGCGCGAGCTGGACGTCGGCGGCTGCCCGATCCACGCCACCCAGTCGATGTTCCTGTCGCTGCGCGGCGCCAACCGCGACCCGTCGGTTTTCGAAGAGCCGCACCGCTTCGACATCACGCGCAAGAAGAGCCCGCACGTGGCCTTCGGCGGCGGCGCCCACATCTGCATCGGCGCCCCGCTGGCGCGGCTGGAGGCGCAGGTGGCGCTGGGCAAGCTCTTCGCCCGCTACCCGACCCTGCGCCTGGCCGACCCCGACGCCACGCCGCAATGGCGCACCCTGCCCTTCTTCCGCGGCCTGGAACGCCTCGACGTCGTGGTGTGAGTTTCCGAACCACGAAAAGACACGAAATCACACGAAGAGAACATGCTCCTTCGACGGCCGGCTGCCCGGACTTTCGTGGATTTCGTGTCTTTTCGTGGTTCCGGCCGAAGGCCGAACGGACCTACCGCGGGCCGTCCCAGCCGTAGGCGACCCAGGAGTGGCCGCCGACGTGGCGGGCTTCGATGATGTCGGCGCCCGGGCGGGCGCGGACGGTGCGGCGCGCGCGCAGCGCCATGCCGGCGACGCCGAGCAGGGCCGTCGCCATCAGCACGATCACCACCATGGTCGCGGCGAAGAACACAGCCAGCACCACGGCGATCGCGGCCGCGGCGATCCAGGCCAGGCCGCCGGCGAGGAAGGCGATTCCCCTGAAGGCCGACCGGCCGGGGGTCCAGATCCTGCGCGACGAAAGCCGTTCCATGGAGACAACCTCGAGCCCGCCCCGAGACTTCAGGCGGATAGTGAATACTTCGTCCCGGTCCGGCCGATCGTCAACCGAAGTTGCGTCGGAATCGGGGCGGCGCCTCAACCGGCGGCGCCAGCGGCAACTCCGAGTTCAACACCCGCCAGCGCGCGGCGTTCCCGCATGGCTTCGGCGTAGGCGGCGTTGATGGCGGCGGACTTGGCCTCGGCCACCTCGATGAACTCCGACGGCAGGCCGCGCGCGCGGGCGCGGTCCGGGTGGGCCGCCGACAGGGCCTGCCTCCAGGCCGTGTGCAGCGCCTCGTCGCTGGCGTCGTGCGGCATGCCCAGGATCACGTAGGGATCGTCCGCCTCAGCCCCCAGGTGCGTCGCCTTCAGGCGCCGGAACACCAGGGGCGAAAGCGCGAACAGCGCCCCCACCCGCTCAAGGTAGCCCAGCTCGTCGTCGGTGACGACGCCGTCGGCCTTGGCGATGTGGAACAGGCCGTCGAGCACGTCCTCGAGCAGCTGAGGACAGCCGCGGTAGCGCTTCTGCAGGCGCCGGGCGGAGCTCTCGAAGCCGTGCGTCGTCTGCTGGGCCAGGGTGTAGAGGCGGTGGATGTTGCGCTGCGAAGCGCCATCCGACTGGAACACCTCGGAGAAGGCGGCGAACTCGGCCGCGTCGGCCCGGCCGTCGGCCTTGGCCAGCTTCGCGCCCAGCGCCGTCACCGCCGTCGAGAACGCAGGATCCTCGCCCGGCAGTCCGGCGGGACAGTCGGGGCAGTCCGCCTCGTCGACGCGGCGGGCGGCGAGGTTCGCGATGTTGCGCCAGAAGGTCATGGATGCTGCGTCGCAGTGTAGCGGTCCGTCGGCCGCCTGACAAACGTCGCAGAGGCACCGCCCGTTTGCCTTGGCCGCGGATCGACTGTAGCACGGCGTTGATCGCAACTTTGGAGAGAGGGCGAGGCATGCTGTTCCGCATCACGATCGCCGCCGCCGTACTCGCCCTGGCCGGCGCGGCCCTGGCCGACCCGGCTGGCGAAAGCCCGACGACGCAGGCGCCGTCCACGGAAACGGCCACCCCCGCGCAGTCGCCTCCGCCCCCGAAGCCGGCCCGCGACCCGATCATCTGCGAGCAGTCGGGCCCGCCGACCGGGTCGCTGCTCGGGGGCGGCAAGACCTGCATGCACAAATCGGAGTGGGAGGCGCGCCGCCGCGCCGCGCGCGACCAGATCAACGACTCGGTGCAGCGCGGCGGGCAGATGAACTGCACGCCGACCTTCGCCAGCGGCAACGGCGGCTGCTGACCCAAGGGCCGCTTGCCCGAAGCCGCGGGCCGTGTCACCGACGCGGACGCGGCGACGTCCCGCCGCCAGCCGCCCCCCGCGCGCCATGGAACTCGTCCTGATCCGCCACGGCCTTCCGGTCCGTGACGA
>DASZQQ010000312.1:0-5212 GCA_035549595.1 Caulobacteraceae bacterium | reverse complement strand
CGAAGCGGTGGAGGGGGCTTCAGCTTGACGCCGGCGCTTGCGCTCCGCTGGAGCCCCCATCGTCTCGACGCCTTTCAGGGCGTCGATCCACTTCCCCCGGAGGGGGAAGAGAACCGGGCATGACCGCTCCCGCCGAGACTTCGCGCACGCCCCTGATCGCGGGGATCGGCTGCTACTTCCTGTGGGGGCTGATGCCGGCCCTGTTCATCGTCATGGGCCGGGCGGGCGCCTCGTCGTGGGAGATCCTGGGCCAGAGGGCGCTCTGGTCCGCGCCCTGGGCGCTGGCTCTGGTGCTGGCGGCGGGGCACTGGCCGCAGGTCGCAGCCGTGCTGCGGCAGCCGCGGACGCTGGCCCTGCTCGCGCTTTCCGGCGCGCTGATCGGCCTGAACTGGGCGGTCTACGTCTGGGCGGTGGCGCACAACCGCAACCTCGAGGCCAGCCTCGGGTACTACATCAATCCGCTGCTCAACATGGCCGCCGGCGCCTTCCTGTTCCGCGAGCGCATCGACCGCTTCGGCCAGGCGGCCATCGCCCTGGCGGCGGCCGGGGTGCTGCTGCAGGCGCTGGCGCTCGGCCATCCGCCCTGGATCTCGCTGGTTCTGGCGCTCAGCTTCGGGACCTACGGCCTGATCCGCAAACAGGTCGCGGCCGAGGCGCAGGTCGGGCTCTTCATCGAATGCGCCCTGATGCTGCCGCTCGGCCTCGCCTACGCGATCTGGCTCTACCGCTCGGGCGGCGGCGTGTTCGGCCATAGCCTCGGCGGCTCGGCGCTGATGGCCATGGCCGGGCCGGCGACGGCCTTCCCGCTCGCCCTCTTCGCCTGGGCGGCCCGCCGGCTGCCGTTCTCGACCCTCGGCTTCCTGCAGTTCATCGGCCCGACCATGGGCTTCGTCACGGGCCTCGTCGTCGGCGAGCCCCTGACGCCGCTGCGCGCGGTCTCCTTCGTCTTCATCTGGGCCGGCGCCGCCGTCTTCGCTCTCGGCGCCTGGCGCGCCGGCCGCCGCCTGCAGGCTGTGATGGTCGAGGACCCCCTCTAACGCCATTGAGCGCCGTCAGGCGCTCGATTCGACCACAGAGGACGCAGAGGTTCACAGAGGGGCACAGAGACGCAGAACACGGTCGGGCGACTCCCTCTGTGTTCCTCTGTGAACCTCCGTGTCCTCTGTGGTGCAAGCGGCGGTTCAGATCGTCGCAGGCTTTGCCGGCCTATCCCAGGCCTTCGTAGGCCGCGTCGATCAGGCGGCGGGCGCGGGTGTCGCCGATCAGGTCGGGGGACTGGCGGTTCATGACGTAGGCGCCGGAGACGCCGCGCTCGGGGTCGGCGAAGGCGCAGGAGCCGCCCCACCCGGAGTGGCCCACCGTCTCGCGGCCGGGGCCGTAAATCTTCAGCCGCTCGTTGCGCAAGAGGCCCGCGGCCCAGGAGAGGTCGTAGGGCAGGACGAGGTCCTGGCCGGCGATGCGCTCGCGCGTCAGGTCCTGGACGGTGGAGCGGCGCAGCCAGCGGCGGCCGAACGCTTCACCGTCCAGGGCGACGATGGCCATGACCCTCGCCAGCGCCTCGGCCGTGCCGTAGCCGGTGACCGAGGGGATGTCGGCGCGGCGAAGCTGGCCGGGCTCGCCGCCGCCCGGCTGGGCCCATCTGGTCAGGAAGGCCAGGCGCTTGGGCTCGCTCAGAGGGCCGAGGTCCGGCATCGCCGGCGGCCGGCGCACCTCGGCGACGCGCGGGAACTCGTCGTCCGGCAGGCCGATCCAGAGGTCGAGGCCGAGGGGGGCCGCGATATCCTCGCGGAACGCCTGGCCCAGGCGCCGGCCGTCCGCGCGGCGGAAGATCTCGCCGGCGAGGAAGCCGTAGGTGACCGGGTGGTAGCCGCTGGCCGTCCCGGGCGGCCACAGCGGCGTCATGGCCGCGAGCCGCGCGCAGATCGCGCTCCAGTCCAGCCAGTCGGCCGGCGCCATCTCGTCCGCGAACCCGACGAGGCCCGCCTGGTGCGACAGGGCCTGGGCGACCGTCACCGCCCCCTTGCCGGCCTGCGCGAACTCGGGCCAGACGTCGGCGACCGGCTGGTCGTAGTCGAGCCGGCCCTCGTCGACGACGCGCGCCACCATCAGGGCGGCCAGCGCCTTGGTGGTCGAGAACACCGGCGTCAGGGTGTCCTCGGCGAAGGGCTTCGTCTGGTGGCGGTCGGAAAAGCCGCCGATCAGGTCGACGACGATCTCGCCGCCGACGGCGAGGCAGAAGCGGGCGCCCAGTTCGCGGCCCTCGGCGAAGTTGGCCGCGAAGGCCTCGCGCACCGCCGCGAAGCGCGGCGGGCAGAGCCCGCGGATGTCCGGGTCAGCCATCGACGGCGGCAAGCGCGACGTCGGGCGAAAGGCCGAGGTCGGTCGGGAAGGCGTCGACCGACAGCTCCGGCTGGCCCTCGGCCGCCGAGACCGCGTCGGCCACGCCCGACACCGCCGTCGCCAGGGCCTGCGGCGGCTCGAAGCCGAGCACGAGGCCGGCGGTGAAGAGGGCGGTCAGGAGATCGCCGGTCCCATTGGGGGCGCTGTCCCGGGCCGGGTGCGAGGCGTAGGCCGCGCCGACCGCGTCGACGTAGACCGCGCCGATGGCGTCGCCGGCGACGACCGACGAGACCAGCACCGGCTTGCGGACGACGCGGGCGGCGAAGACGGCGCTGGCGGGGCTCTCGACCTCGCAGCCGGAGAGGCGTCCCAGCTCCCAGGCGTTCGGCGCCACGAGGTCGGCCCGGGGCAGCAGCTCGGCGACCAGGGCCTCGGCGACGGCCTCCTTGACGTAGAGCCCGCGGCCGGTATCGCCCATGATCGGGTCGACGAAGATCCCGGCGGCCGGATTGACCGCGCGGATGGCGTCCAGGGCCTGGGCCGCCACGGCGACCTGCTCGGGCGTCGAGAAATGGCCGGTGATCACCGCGTCGAGGGCCGGGTAGAGGCCCTGGGCCTCGATCCCCTCCAGCATCGCCGCCATCGTCTCGGCCTCGACCGCCCGGCCGCCCGGCGCGCCCCAGCCCGGATGGCGGCCGAACAGCACCGTCGGCACCAGGATCGGGTCGATCCCCAGCTTGCCGAGCGCCAGAGCCTGCGCCCCGCCCCCCACCCGGCTGGCGGCGACGTGGCTCGAGAGGATCAGGATCTGCGGCATGGGTGGGTTCTTACCCGTCCCGCGCCGTCATGGGGAGTGCGCCCGGAGCGGCAGGCAGGCGAACCCTGCCCTTCGCCCACGAATGCTCTAATACCGGTAGTGGTCCGGCTTGAACGGGCCTTGCTGCGGCACGCCGATGTAGTCGGCCTGGGGCTTGGTCAGCTGGGTCAGCTTGGCGCCCAGCTTGTCGAGGTGGAGCATGGCCACCTTTTCGTCGAGGTGCTTGGGGAGCGTGTGCACGGAGGTGCCGTAGCGCTCGCCGTTGGTCCACAGCTCGATCTGGGCCAGGGTCTGGTTGGTGAAGCTGGCGCTCATCACGAAGCTGGGGTGGCCGGTGGCGTTGCCGAGGTTCACCAGGCGCCCTTCCGACAGCACGATGATCTTCTTGCCGTCCGGGAATTCCACGTGGTGGACCTGGGGCTTGATCTCGTCCCACTTGAAGTTGCGCAAGCCCGCGATCTGGATCTCGGAATCGAAGTGGCCGATGTTGCAGACGATGGCGTTGTTCTTCATCCCGCGCATGTGGTCGACGGTGATGACGTCCTTGTTGCCGGTCGCCGTGACGTAGATGTCGGCGGTCTTCAGGGTGTCCTCGATGGTCAGGACCTCGTAGCCCTCCATCGCCGCCTGCAGGGCGCAGATCGGGTCGATCTCGGTGACGATCACCCGCGCGCCGCCCTGGCGCAGCGAGGCGGCCGAGCCCTTGCCGACGTCGCCGTAGCCGCAGACCACGGCCACCTTGCCGGCCAGCATCACGTCGGTGCCGCGGCGGATGGCGTCGACCAGGCTCTCGCGGCAGCCGTAGAGATTGTCGAACTTCGACTTCGTCACGCTGTCGTTGACGTTGATCGCGGGGAACGGCAGCTCGCCGCGCTCGGCCATCTGGTACAGGCGGTGGACGCCCGTGGTGGTCTCCTCGGAGACGCCCTTGATGGCCGCGCGGATCGCCGAATAGAAGCCGGGCTTTTCCTTCAGGTAGCGCTTCATCACGCCGTAGAGGGCTTCCTCTTCCTCGTTCGAGGGCTTGTCGAGGATCGACGGGTCCTGCTCGGCCTTCGGTCCCAGCACGCACAGCAGGGTGGCGTCGCCGCCGTCGTCGAGGATCAGGTTCGGGTAGCCGCCGTCATGCCATTCGAAGATGCGGTGGGCGTAGTCCCAGTACTCGTCCAGCGTCTCGCCCTTGGTGGCGAACACCGACGTGCCCTTGGCGGCGATCGCGGCGGCGGCATGGTCCTGGGTGGAGAAGATGTTGCAGCTGGCCCAGCGCACCTCGGCGCCCAGCGCCTGCAGGGTCTCGATCAGCACCGCGGTCTGGATCGTCATGTGCAGCGAGCCGGCGATGCGGGCGCCCTTCAGCGGCTGGTCCTTGGCGAACTCGGCGCGCACGGCCATCAGCCCGGGCATCTCCGTCTCGGCGATCTCGATCTCCTTGCGGCCCCAGTCGGCGAGGGCGATGTCCTTGACGAGATAGTCGGCCACGGGCGGCTCCATGCTGCTTGACGAAAAGCGCCTATAGCCCGGCCTACCCGCAAGGGCAACCGGGATATAAAGAAAGCTTTATGTGAAGCCGCATCGTTCCGGAGGCGCCTGGAAAGCGGCGGCGCTCCTTTCACCACCAAGGACACGAAGGGCACGAAGGGACACGAAGGGGGCGAGGTAGCGGGCGCGCCAGCGCCGATCTCTTCAGGGGACGAGGGAATCGAGGCGCGCCGCTTCGCGTCGCACGGCCCTTTGTGTCCTTCGTGACCTTCGTGTCCTTCGTGGTCCAAGACGGCGCCTGCCGCGGGCCGCGGCGCCGCAGGCTTCTCACCCAGGCCTCACCGCTCCCAGAAGGGCTTCACGGCGGTCAGGGTCTTCAGGGCGGACTTGGCGGCGGCGAGCAGCGCCGCCTCGCGGCCGGCTTCCTCGCCGATCAGGCGCCCGGCGGCCCAGTCGGCGGGGCCGGGGGTCTCGGGGGCGGCCACCAGGTCGTGGGCCAGCCTCTCGCCGGTGGCGATGTCGTTCAGCTCGCCCAGGCAGTCCTGCAGCGTCTTCAGGCCGTCGATGAAGCGGTCC
>DASZQQ010000311.1:0-10854 GCA_035549595.1 Caulobacteraceae bacterium | reverse complement strand
TACGGCCAGGGCCGAGGCCTTGAAGCCCTTCGGGTCCCTTTCCGCCCGCCACCGGGCGAGCCGCACGATCCCCCGGCCGGAGGCCAGCGCCGAAAGGTGGCCGCTCCCGCCGCAGTCGCAGGCGACCGGCGGGGCGCCGGGCACGCGCCAGTGGCCGATCTCGCCGCCGAAACCGGCCCGCCCGAGCAGCGGCCGCCCGCCGACGAACAGCTTGCCGCCGACGCCGGAGCCCAGGGTCAGGACCCCGAAGTCGCGGTGGCCGGCGGCGACGAGGCCGTGTCCCGCCGCGGTCAGGTCGTTGCAGGCGAAGGTCGGCCGGTCCCACAGCCGCCGGCCCAGGGCCTCGAAGTCGAGCCCGCCCTTGTACGCCGGCCCGAACAGGGACGGCAGGCGCGAGGCGACGCCGTCCTGCACCGGCCCGGGCACCGCCATGCCGACGGCCGCCGGCTGCCGGTTCAGCACCTGGCCGCCGAGGTCGGCGAGGACGGCCTCCAGGGCCGCGGCGCCGTCGGCGACGCCGCGCACCTCGTCGCTGCTGGTGCGCGCGGTGTTCAGCAGCTGGCCGGTCTTCGGCGCGAAGGCGCCCGCGCGAAGGTTGGTGCCGCCGAGGTCGAAGACGAGAAGCGCGTCGCTCAAGGCCCGATTCCTGAAGTCCCGATATCGGGCGTGACCGGAGCAGGTTCCGGCCCGTCATGGGCTTGTCAAGATCGCAAGCTGCGCCTTGGCCGCGACGGCGGGATGGGCCAAGCTTCCGCGCAAAGGGGCCGAAGCAGCCCTGGCGGAGGCAAGCGCGATGTCGGACCGGGCCGGATGACGGCGATGCAAGGCTACGTCCGGGCGAGGACCCGGGTCGGCAAGGTCGGCTTCTCCACCAAGGTGTTCCAGGGGATCGGCGCCCTGCCCGACACCTTCAAGGCCTTCGCCTTCGGCACCCTGCTGCTGTTCTACTACAACCAGGTGCTCGGCCTGCCGGCGTTCGTCGCCTCCAGCGCCATCGCCGCGGCCCTGATCATCGACGCGGCGGTCGACCCCCTGGTGGGCTCGATCTCGGACAATCTCCACAGCCGGCTCGGACGGCGCCACCCGTTCATGTACCTCTCGGCCGCGCCGCTGGCGCTGGGCCTCTTCCTGGCGTTCATGCCGCCGGCCCACCTGTCGCAGGGGGCCCTGACCCTCTGGCTGTTCGGCTCGGTGGTGGCGACCCACGTCTCCATGAGCCTGTTCTCGGTGCCGTGGACGGCGCTCTACGCCGAGTTCTCGGACGACTACGCCGAGCGCACCGCGATCGTCACCTACCGCTACGCCCTGGGCTGGATCGGGGGCCTGGCCTTCACCTTCCTCAGCTGGACGCTGATCTTCCCGTCGTCGCCGCGCTTCGCCTCGGGCCAGCTGAACCCCGAAGCCTATCGCCTGTTCGCGCCGGTCGTCGCCTGTTGCGTGCTGGTGACGGTGCTGGCCACGACCCACCTGACGCGCCGCGAGATCCCCTACCTGCTGCAGCCGGCCGCGCGGCCGCCGCCGTTCTCGTTCGGCCGCGTCGTGCGCGAGATCCTCGCCGCCTGCAGCAACCCGGAGTTCCTGGTCCTGTTCGTCGCGGCCCTGGTCTCGTCGGGCATCAGCGGCACCACGGACGCCCTGGCGATCTACATCCAGACCTACTTCTGGGGCCTTCACCCCGAGCAGCTGCGCTGGCTGGGCCTGGCCATATTCGGCGCCATCGCCGCCTTCGCCGCGGTCGGCTCGATCGAGCGGCTGCTGGACAAGAAGCAGGTGCTCCTGACCTGCTTCGCCCTGCTGCTGATCGACTACATGGGCATCATCGGCCTTCGCCTGGCGGGGCTGATGCCGGCCAACGGCGAGCGCCTCCTGCTCGTGATCCTGGTCGCCAACGAGATCGTCCGCGCCTTCCTGCTGACGGTGCTTCTGATCATGTTCGCCTCCATGCTGGCCGACACCCTGGACCTGCAGGAGCTGCGCACGGGGCGCCGGCAGGAGGGCATCTTCGCCGCCGCCCTGGCGTTCTCGGGCAAGGCGACGAGCGGGGTCGGCGCCTTCATGGCGGGCCTCCTGCTGCAGCACGTGATCCACTGGCCGGCCAAGGCGGCGGCGGCCACGGACCCGGCGCTCGTCACGCGCCTGGCGGTGGTCGGCGGCCTGCTGGCGCCGACCCTGTTCGTGATCCCGTTCCTGCTGGCGGCGCGCTACAGCATCACGCGCGAGAGCCATGCCGAAACCAAGGCCGCGCTCGACGCGCGCCGCGCGGCCGCCGGCCTGCCCGCCTAGGTCGAGGAGCCGGAGCCGTTCGACCTCGAACAGGCGCTGATGCCGCCGGTGGGAAGCTGAGGCTCGAGGGGTGCGGCGGGGGGGCGGCGCCCAGGTCAGGCGCCCCGCTCTTCGCTTTCACGTTTCATTTGCCATATAGGAGGGTCATGCAAAGCCAAAATCCCTTCCTCGACGAGATGGCCAAGCTCACGCAGGCGGCCATGGGTCTTGCCCAGGCGGCGGGCGAGGAGGCCAAGACCGCCTTCCGCGCCCAGAGCGACAAGTGGGCCGCCGACCTCGATCTGATCCGTCGCGAGGAGTTCGAGGCCCTGAAGGCGGAGGTTGCGACCCTTCGCGCGGAGATCGCGGCCCTCAAAGCGTCTAAAGACGCCTGAGACGCGGGTCCGGGCGAGCCGGTTTCGCCCGAGAGAAGAAGGGCCCTTACGGCGGGGGCGAAGCAGACTAGGGTGAATGGCCGTTAGCGATTCACCCGGGGCGCCGCCCCGAGCATGAAGGACGCGATAGGACCCATGGACAACCTCCGCCCCGACGAAGACGACGTCCTGATCGCGATGGATCCCCTCGAGGTCGTCGAGCGGGTGCTGTCGGCCGAGAACCTGACCTTCGACCGCACCGAGGACGGCGACCTGGCCTTCGCGCTGACCGGCGACTGGAAGGACTACGAGCTGTGGTTCGCCTGGCGCCCCGAGGCCGATTGCCTGCAGCTGTGCTGCTCGATCGATCTGCGCGCGCCCAAGGAGCGCCGCGCAGCAACCTTCGAGCTGATCAACCTCATCAACCAGCGCGTCTGGCTCGGCCACTTCGAGATCTGGGCCGACGAGGGCGAGGTGGTGTTCCGCCACTCCATGTCCCTGCCCGAGGGCGAGCGTCCGAGCATGGCCCAGACCGCCTCGATGATCGACGCGGCCATGGAGGCCGCCGACCGCTTCTACCCGGCCTTCGACTTCCTGCTCTCCAGCGGCAAGTCGCCGGAAGAGGCCATGGCCGCCTGCATGTTCGAGACCGTCGGCCGGGCGTAGGGCCTCCCTCCCCTTCATGGGGAGGGAAGACCGCGCAAGCGGTCAGGGTGGGGAACCAGGACGCCCCGACCGAGCCAGCCGGTTGACTTCGCTGCGCCGCCGCGCTTCCCCACCCTGTCGATGCCTTCGCATCGACGGTCCCTCCCCATGAAGGGGAGGGAGGGAGTGACGATGACCCCGATCCTTCTTCTCGGCGCCGGGCGCATGGGCGGCGCGTTGATGGCCGGCTGGCGGCTGGCCGGCGCGTTCTCGGGCGCCGATCTGATCATCCGCGAGCCCTCGCCGGGCGTGGACGTGCTCGAGGCGGAAGCCGACGGGGCCCTGCTGAACCCCGCCGTCGGCGAGCTGCGCCGGGCGAAGACGGTGGTGATGGCGGTCAAGCCGCAGGTCTGGCGCGACGCGGCGCGCGAGGTGGCGGACAAGCTCGCGCCCGACGCCGTGATCGTCTCCATAGCCGCCGGCGTCGGCACGGCGGCGCTCGCCGAGGCCTTCGGCGGCCGGCGCGTGGCCCGGGTGATGCCGACCACCGGGGCGGCCATCGGCCAGGGCACGGCCAGCGTCTTCGCCGCCGACGAGGCCGCCCGCGAGCGCGCCTGGGCGCTGTTCGAGCCGGTCGGTGCGGTGGTGAGCATCGCCGACGAGGCGCTGATGCACGCGGCGACCGCCGTGTCGGGCTCCTCGCCGGCGTATCTCTATGCCTTCATCGAGGCCCTGGAGGCCGCTGGCGCCAAGGCCGGCCTGCCGGCCGACGACGCGCGCACGCTGGCGCGCTCGACGATCATCGGCGCGGCCGCCCTGCTGCGCGAGAGCGGCGAGGACCCGGCCGAGCTCCGCCGCCAGGTGACCTCGCCCGGCGGCACCACCCAGGCGGCGCTGGAGGTGCTCCTGGGCCCCGGCGGCTTCCCGGAGCTGCTGGAACGGGCCGTCACGGCGGCCGTCGATCGCTCGAAGGCCCTGGGATGACCGACACCCCCGCCATCGCCGCCGAGGACATCCTCGACCGGGCCGCCGACGCGGCCCTGGCGCTCGCCGCGGAGCGGCCGTGGCGCGAGGTCTCCTTGCGCCTCATCGCCGAGCGCGCCGGGGTGCCTCTGCCCGACCTCTATGCGCGCGCGGCCGGCAAGTGGAAGCTGCTGTCGCGGCTCTCCGACCGCTTCGACCGCGCGGCGCTGGAGACCGCGGCGACGCCGTCGGACGATCCGCACGACCGGCTGTTCGACGCCGTGATGGCCCGCATCGAGGCGATGGAGCCGCACCGCGAGGCGCTGACGGCCATCGTCCGCTCCGACACCCCGGTGATGCTGGCCCCGCACCTGCCGCGCACCGCGCGCGCGGTGCTCGAGGCCGCCGGGATCGACGCCACCCCGCCGCGCATCCTCGCCATGACCGCCGTCTGGGCCCGCGTGGTCCAGGTCTGGCGCGACGACGAAGGCGCGCTGAACCGCACCATGGCCGAGATCGACAAGCGCCTGAAACAGATGCGCGAGCAGCTGAAGCGGGTTGGGCAGGGGTTCTAGCCCGGCAGGCGCACCACCGCCCTCAGGCCCCCCATCGGCGAGCGGTCCAGGGTCACCTCGCCGCCGTGGCCGCGGGCGACGTCGCGGGCGATGGCGAGGCCGAGGCCGACGCCCTTGGCGTTCTGGTTGCGCGACTCGTCAAGCCGGCCGAACGGGGTGAAGGCCTCCTCGAACTTCTCCGGCGGGATGCCAGGGCCGTCGTCGTCGACCAGGATCTCGACCCCGCCCGAGGGCGTCTGGCGCGCCGCCACCTCGACGTGGTCGCCGTGGACGGCGGCGTTCATGACCAGGTTCGACAGCGCCCGCTTCAGGGCCATGGGCCGCACGCGCGCCTCCAGTCCCTGGTCGGCGGCGACGCGCACCTGGGCGCCGGCGCGGGCCGCGCCCTCGCTGACCTCCTCGAGCAGCCGGCTCAGGTCGACCTGCTCGACGCCCTCGCCGCCCTGGCCGCGGGCGAAGGCGAGGTACTCGTCGATCATGTGCTCCATTTCGGCGAGGTCGCGCTTCATCGCCTCGACGCGCGGGCCGGGTTCGGCCAGGGCCAGCTCCAGCTTCAGGCGGGTCAGCGGCGTCCTGAGGTCGTGGCTGACCGAGGCCAGCAGGGCCGTGCGCTGGTCGACGTAGCGCTGGATGCGGGCCTTCATGGCCAGGAAGGCGCTCGCCGCCTGGCGCACCTCGCGCGCGCCGTGCGGGCGGAAGTCGACGTCGGCGCCCTTGCCGAACGCCTCGGCCGCGGCGGCCAGGCGCTCGATCGCCCGCACCTGGTTGCGGATGAAGAGGATCGCGACCCCGGTCAGCAGGATGGTCGCGCCGGTGAGCCACAGGACGAAGATGTGCCCCTGGGTGGCGAACACCCGGTCCTTCGGGGCGATGATGCGCAGCACCCCGCCCGGCGCCTTCACGCGCACGTCGACGTAGTTGGGGTAGCGCTCGGTGTCGAACCAGAACGGGGCGTCCAGGCGCTGCGACAGAGCCCGCTGCAGCTGCCGGTCCATGGCCACGAACAGGCTGGGGCGCTTGCCGTTGGGCAGCTCGGCCCCCTCCTGCAGCACGATCGAGAGGTTGAGGTTGTTCTGGGCGCGGTCGGCGATGCGCTTGAGGCCCGCGGGCGTCGGGTCCTCGTCGTAGCTCTCGACCGCCAGGGCCACGTCGCCGGCCAGGCCCTCGGTCAGGCGGCTGTTCACCAGCTGCCAATGGGCGTCGAAGAAGGCCCAGGTGACGGCGATCTGCATGATCGCCACCGGCAGGACGATGATCAGCAGCGAGCGGCCGAAGAGCGTGGTCGGGATCTGGCGCTTGACCAGGCGCCACAGGAACCCCGGCCATGGCCGCAGGCGCACCATCAGTCGGGCGCCAGCATGTAGCCGACCCCGCGCACCGTCTGCAGGTAGCGCGGGTTCTTCGGGTCGGCCTCGATCTTGCGGCGCAGGCGCGTGACCTGGATGTCGACGGCGCGGCCGCTGGCGTCGGCGGTGTCGCGCGCCAGCTCCAGCCGGTCCACCGGGGCGCCGACCGCGCGGGCGAGCTGGCGCAGCAGCTGGACCTCGGCCTCGGTCAGCCGCACCGGGGCCTCGCCGCGGAAGAGCTCGCCGCGGGCGGGGTCGAAGCTGCAGGCCCCCAGGCCCAGGCGGCGCACCGCCACCGGCGGGGCGGCCGCGCGGCGCAGGATCGCCTCGATGCGCAGCAGCAGCTCCTGCGGCTCGAACGGCTTGGCCAGGTAGTCGTCGGCGCCGGTCTTCAGGCCCTCGATGCGGTCGTCCGGCAGGCCGCGCGCGGTCAGGATCAGCACCGGCGCCGCGCCCGCCGCGCCGGCGCGCCCGCGCAGCCAGCGGGTGAAGGAAAAGCCGTCCTCGCCCGGCATCATCACATCGACCACCAGGAGGTCGAAGTCGACGGTCTCCAGGAGCCGGCGCGCGGCGGCCGCGTCCGGGGCGCCGGTCACGCGGAAGCCCGACCGCGCCAGGTACTCCTTGAGGAGGCCGCGGATGCGGTCGTCGTCGTCGACCACCAGGATGTGCCGGTCCGCAGCTTCGAGCGCCGTCGCCATGCGCCGCTTATAGCCGAAACCTGGGCGGCGGCGCGATGGGCGGCGCTTCAGCTTGGCGAGCGGCCGTGCTACCCGGGGAACACGATGGCGCGGCGGCTGACGCTCTCCTTCCTGAGGACCGAAGCGGGGGCCGGCCTCGTGCTGGCGCTCGTCGCCGCGGCGGCGGTGCTGGCGGCCAATTCGCCGCTCGCCTCCGACTATTTCGGCTTCATCGAGGCGCCCTTCCCGGTCCGCCTCGGCGGCTTTTCCGAGACGCGCACGGTCGCGCAGTGGGCGCGCGAGGCGCTGATGCCGATCGTGTTCCTGGTCGCCGGCATGCAGGTGAAGTTCGAGGTGCTGCGCGGCGAGTTCGCGGGCCTGCGGCGCCTGGGCCTGCCGATCGCCGCGGCGCTGGGCGGCCTGCTGGGGCCGGCGGTGGTGGCCTTCGTCCTCGTCGGCGGCCGCTGGAGCGCGGCGGGGGCCTGGGCCACGGCCTCGGCCACCGACATGCCGATGGCCCTGGCGATCCTGGCGGCGGCCGCGCCGCGGCTGCCGGGCGCACTGCGCGTGTTTCTGATGGCCATAGCCCTGGCCGACAACCTGGCAGCCGTCGCCATCGCCGCGATCGCCTACGGTTCGGTGGTCCATCCGGCGGCCCTCGCCGCGGCCGGCATGGGCGTGGCGGCTCTGGCGGTGATGGGCTGGTGGCGGCGCGCGCCGTTCCTGTTCTACGCCGCCGGCTTCGCCGTGGTCTGGGCCCTGGTCCTGCACTCCGGGATCAGCACGGCCCTGGCGGGCGTCGCCTGCGGCTTCACCGTGCCCGTGGGCGCGCGGCGGGCGGGGCAGGACAGCGTCCTGACCTACTTCTCCGGCAGCCTGCACCCCTACGTGGCCTTCGGCGTGCTGCCGTTCTTCGTCTTCACCGCGGCCGGCTTCGCCTTCGCCGGCCATCCGCCCGAGGGGCTGCTGCGACGGATGCCGATGGCCGTCGGGCTGGCGCTGGCGCTCGGCAAGCCGGCGGGCGTGCTCGCCGCTTCCGTGATCGCCGGCGTGACGCGGATCGGCCGGCGCCCGCCGGGCGTCGCCTGGATCGACCTCGCCGGCGCGGCCCTCGTCAGCGGGGTCGGATTCTCGCCCAGCCTGTTCGTCGGCGCCCTGGCGTTCGGCGACGACCCCGTGCTGCAGGGGCGCGTGCGCCTGGCGGTGTTCGCCGGCTCCCTGGTGGCGGCCGTCGCAGGCGCGGTGGTGCTGGGGTCGGCCCAGGCTCGCCGTTCGAGCCTGCGCGAGGAGTGAGGGGACAGGATCGAGATCCTGTCCCCGGTCGATTCCAAAGAGTTAGAGCGGGTTGCGGGCGGAAAACCGGTTCCCACTTTTCCTCAACCCGCCCTACAGCGCCGCGCGCATCGCCGCGCCGGCTTCCCTGGCGGCCTCGATCACGGCCGGCGAGACGTCGCCCATGATGTAGAAGTCGTGCACCAGGGCCGGGTAGTTGCGGTGCTCGCTCTTCACCCCGGCCTTGGCCAGGGCCTCGGCGTAGTCGCGGCCCTCGTGCTCGAGCGGGTCGTGGCCGGCGGTGGCGACGAACGCCGCGGGCAGGCCGGAGAGGTCGTCCTGCCGCGCCGGGGCGACGCGCAGCTCGCAGGGGTGGCCCGTGGCGCCCAGCGCCGTCTCGAACCAGGCCATGGCCGCCTTGGTCAGCACCGGGCCGTCGCGCTCCTGCCGCGACTGGGTCTCCTCGTGCGGCCAGAGCGCGGGGTAGAGCAGCAGCTGGAACTTCAGCCTGCGCTGCGGGTCGTCGCGCAGGTCCACCGACACGGAGGCGGCCAGGTTGCCGCCGGCGCTGTCGCCGCCGACGCCGATGCGGGCGGGATCGAAGCCGATCTCGGCGGCGTGGTCGAAGGCCCAGCGGGTCGCCGCCAGGGCGTCGTCGTGCCCGGCGGGGAACGGGTGCTCGGGGGCGAGGCGATAGTCGACCGCCAGCACCCGGGCGCCGGAGAACGCCGCGAGGCGCCGGCAGTGGGCGTCGTGCGTCTCCAGGTCGCCGATCACGAAGCCGCCGCCGTGGAAATAGACCAGGCCCGGCCCGGTCGCCGCCGCGCCGGCGGGGGTGTAGAGCCGCGCCGGGATCGGCCCCTCGGCGCCGCCGACCTTCAGGTCGCGCGCCTCGACGTCGGTGGGAACGCTGGCCTGGTTCTGCGCCGTGCGCTGCATGCGGTAGCCGGCGCGCACCATCTCCGGCGGGATCGCCGACAGCGGTGGCGACTCCGGCGGCGCGGCCGCGGCCTGGGCGTCCAGCATGGCCTGGATGTGCGGATCGATGGGCATGGCTCGTGGTCCTCGGGGCGTTCCTCTTGTCGCGCCGGATTCCGGAACCGGCCGCAACGGAAATCAACCTAAATTCTCCCTCCCCCTCGTGGGGAGGGAAAGCTCGCGAAGCGAGCAGGGTGGGGGAGTCCGGTCGTGGCAGGGCGCCAACCGGTTGGCGATACGCCAGCTTCGTACTTCCCCACCCTGGCGGCTTGCGCCGCCTGTCCCTCCCCATGAAGGGGAGGGAGGGCCGGCCCTGCGCCTACGCTTCGGGCGTTCGTCGCGGGAATCGCCTCCGGCGATTCCATGCCGGTTCTCGCGAACCGGCCGCTCCTCACCCGACGAGCCTTCCCTTGCCCTCCCAGAACGGCTTGCGCAGTTCGCGGCGCAGGACCTTGCCGGAGGGGTTGCGGGGCAGGGCGTCGAGGAAGTCGACCGACTTGGGCGTCTTGTAGCCGGCGATCATGGTGCGGCAGTGGGCGATGATGCCGGCGGCGTCGGTGGTCGCGCCGGGCTTCAGGACCACCATGGCCTTCACCGCCTCGCCCCAGCGCTCGTCCGGAACGCCAATCACGGCGGCGTCGGCGACGTCGGGGTGGCTGAAGAGGGCGTTCTCGACCTCGGCCGGATAGACGTTCTCGCCGCCGGACACGATCATGTCCTTCACCCGGTCGTAGATGTGCAGGTAGCCCTCGGCGTCGCGGTAGCCGGCGTCGCCGGTGCGGAACCAGCCGTCCTTGTCGATGGCGTCGGCGGTGGCCTCGGGCCGCTTCCAGTAGCCCTTCATCACCCCCGGCGAGCGGATCTGCACCTCGCCGACCTCCATCGGCCCGGCCTCCTGGCCCTCGGGCGTGACGACGCGCAGCTCGACCAGGGGCGAGGGCACGCCGCAGGCGCGCAGCCGCCCCTCGGCGTGGGCTTCGGGCGACAGGTAGGTGCCGATGCCGATGGTCTCGGTCAGGCCGTAGAGCTGGGTGAAGCTGGCGCCGAAGCGGTCCTGCGCCCGCTTCAGCACCTCCTCCGAGATCGGCGAGGCGCCGTAGTAGACCTTCTCGAGCGGCCCGAAGTCGGCCTCGGCCGCCTTGGGGTGCTGCAGGATCATGTTGATCAGCACCGGGGCCAGGAACGCCTGCTTGATCCGGTGCTGGCCGATCAGGTCCATGATCCTGCCGGCGTCGGCCTCGCGCATGACCACGTCGCGCGCGCCCTGCAGCAGGCCCAGCATGCCCATGTTGGCCCCCGCCACGTGGAACAGCGGCATGGCCACCAGCACCGCGTCGCCCTGGTCGAACTTGGCCCACATCTGCGTCGCCGAGGCGAACACGGCCCTGTAGTTGGCCTCGGTCAGCTGCACGCCCTTGGGCAGGCCCGTGGTGCCCGAGGTGTAGAGCTGGATGACGTCGTCCTCGGCCTCGGCGGCCAGGTTCGGGTCGGTGTCCGGGTAGTCCGCGATCCACGAGCGGAAGTCGGGCCAGCGCGGATGGCCGGGCTCGAACTGGACGAGGTGCTTGACCTCGGTGTCCGAGAGGATGGTCGCCACCACGCCGGCGTAGTCCTCGCCGACGACCAGGAACTTCGCCTCGGCGTCGCGCAGGATGAAGGCGATCTCGGGTGGGGCCAGGCGCCAGTTCACCGGCGTCAGGCAGGCGCGCGCCTTCAGGCAGCCGAACCACAGCACGAAGAAGTCGTCGTTGCCCTTGGC
>DASZQQ010000310.1:0-19686 GCA_035549595.1 Caulobacteraceae bacterium | reverse complement strand
CGGCCGCCCAGTAGCCGGCGCCGCGCGTGACCGTTCAGGGCGTACCGCTCGAGCCGCCGCGGCGAAGGCTGCAGGACCGGCTGTTCGACCTCGTCGTCTGGGGCGGCGTGATCGTGCTGCTGATCGTCGCCTTCGGCCCGGTCGAGGTGCGCAAGACCACCCTCCTGTTCACGCAGTCGGAGCACATGGCCGCCTTCGGGCGCGAGTTCATGCACCCCGACTTCGGGCAGTGGCGGACCTACGTCGGCATGATGTGGCTGACGATCCAGATCGCGCTCTGGGGCACGTTCCTGGCCATCATCATCGCCGTGCCCCTGGGCCTGGCGGCGGCGCGCAACCTGACGCCGACCTGGATCTGGTTCCCGGTGCGCCGGGTGCTCGACCTCCTGCGCTCGGTGCCCGACCTGGTGGTCGGCACCGTGTTCATCGTCGCGGTCGGCCCAGGGCCGTTCACCGGGGTGCTGGCGCTGGCGGTGAACACCGGCGGCGTGCTGGCCAAGCTGTTCTCGGAGGCCGTCGAGGCGATCGACCGCGGGCCGGTGGAGGGCGTGCGCGCCACCGGCGCGGCGCCGGTGCAGGAGATTGTCTGGGGTGTGATGCCCCAGGTCGCGCCGCTCTGGACCTCCTACGCCCTCTACCGCTTCGAGAGCTCGGCCCGGTCGGCCACGGTGCTCGGCATCATCGGCGCCGGCGGCATCGGCCAGACCCTGATCGATTCCATCAACGGCTTCGAATACGCCCAGACCGGGGCCATCGTGCTGGTGGTGATCGTCGCCGTGGTCGCCATCGACCTCCTGTCGCAGCTGATCCGCTCGCGCCTGCTGTAGGTCTCAGGCCGCCGAGCCGCGCAGCACGTCGTAGTAGTAGCGGCGGAACTGCAGCGTGGCCTGGTCCGTGCCCACCGACCGTTCCGAGGCGGCGGGCGGGACCTCCTGCGGGCCGGAACTCTCCACCACCTTGCGGTCCTCGTCGGCGATGCGCCCGTTCATCCAGGCGAACAGGGGATCCAGCAGGCGGAGCCGTGCGAAGTCCCGCGACCCGACGACGAACAGCCGCGTGCGGCCCGGGGCCTCCGGAACCACCAGGGCGTGGATCCGCAGCCGCTGTCCGGGGACGGGGATCGTCAGGGCCATGACGTTGGGCCGGTAGAAGTCCAGCCACGCGCCGCTCGCTTCGCCGTCCAGGGAAGCGCTGGCGCGTCCGCCCCAGGGCGTTTCCGTCCAGTCGATGTCCATCCGCGAGTCTGGACGCATCCGCCGCCGGTAGGCGCGGCCGATGGTGCGCCGATGCACGAACGGCAGATGCGGGCTGTCGAGCATGTTCTCCATGGCCCGGCTCCAGTGGCAGGCCCAGGTGCGCGCGATCGTGGTGCGGACGAGATCCGGCGCGGTCAGGCTGTCGGGCGCGACGGGCTCCGGCGGCGCGGTTTCCGCCGGATTGGTGTAGACCCAGATGAAATCGCCGAGGACGCGGACGGGCAGGGCCTGGACGCCCAGGCGCTCGCGCCGGGCGTCGGGGTTCAGCGGGGTGCGGACGTTCCGGCCGGCGGTGTCGAAGCACCAGCCATGGAACGGGCACTCCAGGTGGCCTTCGGCGCCGACGCGTCCCAGGGACAGCGCCGCGCCCCGGTGCGGGCACCGGTCGAGCAGGACGCCCATCTCGCCCGCGGGCCCGCGAAACGCCACCAGGGGTTCGCCGGCCAGCACCAGCCGCAGCGGCCGGCGTCCGACCTCGCGCGCCGGAACCAGCGGCGTCCAAAGATCAGCGAAGCCGTCGAACATCGCCTTCCACTCCAGCTTGCCGCATCGCCTTGCTGCACACGATCAGATCAATCGCGCCTTCGTCGCCAATTGCGTCTTCGCAGTCTTCGCCAAGAAGTTGGGGCGTCAATTCGACGCCGCGGCCAGTCGGCCCCAATCTGGGTAGACCGGACTGCGGGTCCAATACACGACATAACTGCTGTTAACCACGGCCCCCTAGCTCCTGTCGCGGCACGGGAGACAGGGGGACGGGCGACATGACTCGCAACACGGCGCGCGGGCGCACGGGACCGATCGGCCGCGCCCTCGTCAGGACGCTCGGCGTCCTGCTGGTGGTGGCCATCGGCGGGGCCCTCGCCGACGCCGGCCTCGCCCAGATGGAACGCGCCCGACGCGACAGCGAGAACGCGCGCGACGCCGCGGTCGGCGACGCGATGATGAAGCTGGCCGCGGGCGACAAGCAGATCCAGATCGACATCATCCAGGTGCAGCAGTTCCTGACCGACGTTTCGGCCACGCGCGGCCAGAACGGACTGACGTCCGGCTTCTCCGAGGCGCAGAGGTACGCCGACGCCTTCGCCCGCGACGTCGCCGCGGCCAGGGCCACGGCCCAGGCGATGGGGGCCCCCGACCTGGTCGCCGCCTACGACGCCGCCTCGCAGCAGTTTCCCGCCTACTATGGCCTCGCCCAGCGCATGGCCCACGCCTACGTCGACGGCGGGCCCGAGGCCGGCAATGCGATGATGCCCCAGGTCGACGCCGAGGCCGACAAGCTGGCCCGCGCCATCGAGGGCAGCCACAAGGCGATCGCGGCGCTGCAGGCCCGCGAAAGCGTGCTGAACGAGCGCAACGAGCGGGCTTTCAGCCTGCTGCAGGGCCTGGGCCAGGGCGTCAGCCTGGTCGCCGCCCTGACCACCGCCGTCTGCGGGGCCCTGGTGTTCCTGATCGCGCGCAACCGCCTGCTGCGCCCCTTGGCCGAGGCGAGCGGCGCCCTGGAGGCCCTGGCCGGCGGCGACGCCGCGCGCGAGCTGGCCGGCGCCGAGCGCCGCGACGAGATGGGCGACCTCGCCCGGGCCTACCAGGCCTTCCGCCGCAACCTGGCCGAAAAGCAGCGCGCCGAGGCGGACGCGGCCGACCAGCGGGCCCAGGCCGAGGCCGAACGCGCCCGCGGCGAGGCGGCCCGGCGCGAGACCGAGGCGGCCCAGGCGAAGGTCGTCGACGGCCTGGCCACGGCGCTCGGCCGGCTCGCCGAGGGCGACCTGACCGTGCGCATCGAAGCGGCCTTCGAGGGCCGCTACGCCAAGCTGAAGGACGACTTCAACGCCGCCGTCGCGCGGCTCGGCGAGGCCCTGGGCGCCGTCGCCTCGGGCGCGGCCGGCATCCTGGGCGGGGTGCGGGAGATCGCCCAGGCCACCGACGACCTTTCGCGCCGCACCGAGCAGCAGGCGGCCACCCTGGAGGAGACCGCCGCGACGCTCGACGAGCTGACGGCCACGGTGAAGAAGACCGCCCAGGGGGCCCAGGACGCGCACCGATCCGCCTCGGACGCGCGGCGCGACGCCGAGGCCTCGGGCGACGTGGTTTCGCGGGCGGTGCAGGCCATGGGGGCGATCGAAAGCTCGTCCGGCCAGATCGACCGCATCGTCGGCGTGATCGACGAGATCGCCTTCCAGACCAACCTCCTGGCCCTGAACGCCGGCGTCGAGGCGGCCCGCGCGGGCGAGGCCGGCAAGGGCTTCGCCGTGGTCGCCTCGGAAGTGCGGGCCCTGGCCCAGCGCTCGGCCGACGCGGCCAAGGAGATCAAGGCCCTCCTGGCCAACAGCGCGGTCCAGGTGGGCGAGGGCGTCGACCTGGTCGCCAAGGCCGGCGACGCCCTGCAAAGGATCCTCGGCCAGGTCGCGGCGATCGACACCCTGGTCGGCGAGATCGCCGCCTCGGCCCAGGAGCAGGCGCTGGGCCTCGGCCAGGTCAACACCGCCGTCAACCACATGGACCAGGTCACCCAGCAGAACGCCGCCATGGTCGAGCAGGCGACGGCCGCGAGCCATGCCCTGGTCTCCGAGACGCAAGGTCTGGATGAGGCGGTCGGCCGCTTCCGGCTGGAGGCGGCGGCGCAGCGCGTCAGGGCGGCGGCCGCCTGATCCCTCCCCACGGCCGGGCCCGAGCATGATCGGTCCAGGCTGAATCGGCCTGGACCGTAAATCATGCTCTAGATCAAAGAGTTGGCGCACTTTCGGACGCGAAACCGGTGTCCACTTTCGCTGAAAGTGCGCCTGGGGCCATAGTGGTGCGAAACGCGAGGAAGGAGCCGCGCCATGGCCGCCGAGACGAAACCCGACACGCCCGCGGACGGCGCCGACTACGGCGGCCTGCTGCACGAGGCCCTGCGCGTGCGGCTGCACGAGCCGGGCATCGTCGTGGTCACCCTGACCGCGCCCAAGCGCATGAACGCCTTCAACCAGGCCATGAAGCGCGACCTGATCGAGCTGATGAACCGGGTGCAGATGGACGACGCCGTGCGCGTGGTCGTCTTCACGGGTGACGGCCTCTCGTTCTGCGCCGGCGACCAGATGGGCGGCTACCAGGGCGAGGCGCCGGCCAGCGTGCCGAAGATCGCCGCGGGACACAGCACCGGCATCGGCACCGTGAACGCGCTCCGGGTCTATTCGCAGGCCTTGAACCTCGCGGTCCGCAACCTCGACAAGATGACCATCGCCGCGATCAACGGGCCGGCCATCCAGACGGGCCTGTCGCTGGCGCTCGCCTGCGACTTCCGCATCGGCTCGACGCGGGCGCGGCTGGGCAGCGCCACCCTGCGCTTCGCCCTGCTGCCGGACGAGGGCGGCCAGTTCCTGCTGGTCGAGCACCTGGGCCTGGCCCGCGCCCTCGACTTCTGCCTGCGCAAGCGCATCGTGGACGCCGACGAGGCCAAGGCGATGGGCCTGCTGAACGAGGTCGTGGCGCCGGAGGGGCTGATGGACGCGGCCATGGACCTGGCGCGCGAGCTGGCCGAGGGGCCGCAGGTGGCCATGCGCCTCCTGAAGCGCTCGCTCTATGTCGCCTCCGAGGCCAGCCTGGCCCAGGCGTTCGAGGACATCGCCGTGCGCACCGCCGTCACCGACCACCATCCCGACGCCCGCGACGGCGCCCGCGCCTTCATCGAAAAGCGCAAGCCGCGCTTCAACGCCTGGCTCGAAGAGGGCAAGCGGTAGCGTCCTCCCTCCCCATGAAGGGCGGGGAGGCTAGGACGTCGGTTCGACCGGCCTTGGCCGGCGTAGGCGGGCGAGGCGGCGCAGGCGGCGCCAGAAGCGGCTCTTCTCGGGCTCGGGGTAGGGCTGCAGCAGGCGCTGGAACTCCTCGGCGCAGGCGCGCCAGGAGAACTGGGTGGCGTAGGCGCGGGTGCGCTCGCGCGAGACCTTCAGGGCTTCGAGCGCGGCTTCCTTCAGCCCGCCGGTGGTGCCGGGCGCCAGGACGCCGGCGCCGGAGTTGGGGATGACGTCGATCGGCCCGGGGGCCGAGAAGGCGGCCACCGGGGTGCCCGAGGCCATGGCCTCCAGGATGACGAGGCCGAAGGTGTCGGTGAGCGAGGGAAAGACGAACACGTCGGCGCCGGCGAAATAGGCGGCCAGCTCCTCGCCCATCTTCATCCCCGCGAACACGACCTCGGGGTACCTGGCCATCAGCTCCTCGCGCTGCGGCCCGTCGCCGACCACCACCTTGGTGCCGGGCAGGTCGAGGCTGGCGAAGGCCTCGATGTTCTTCTCCACCGCGACGCGGCCGACGTTCAGGAAGATCGGCCGGGGCAGGCCGGCGTAGACGTCCGGATTGCCGCGCTTGTCCGGGTTGAAGAGGATGGTGTCGACGCCCTTGGACCAGAACGACAGGTTGCGGAAGCCGTGCCTGGCCAGCTCGTCGCGCATCGAGGGCGTGGCCACCATCAGCCGCCCCGACGGCTTGTGGAACCACTTCATGTAGGCGTAGCCGGCCGCCAGCGGGATCGGCGCGCGGGCCGAGACGTATTCGGGGAAGCGCGTGTGGTAGCTGGTCGTGAACGGCAGCTTCCACTCCAGGCAGATGCGCCGGGCGGCGAGGCCCAGCGGCCCCTCGGTGGCGATGTGGATCGCCTCGGGCTCGAACGCCTTGAACCTGGCCTGCACCTTCTCGTAGGCGCCCACCGCCAGCTTGATCTCCGGATAGGTGGGCATGGGGAAGGTGGTGAACTGGTCGGGACTGATCACCTCGACCTGGTCGCCGAGCTCGCGCAGCTCGTCGACCACGCGCGTAAGCGTGCGCACTACGCCGTTGACCTGGGGCGCCCAGGCGTCGGTGACGAGCAGTATCCGCATCAGGCGAGCGAGGGTTCCCGCGTTTCTCTTTCGGCGTCGGCGAACCGGCGCGTGCGTTCGATCATGGACCACGAACGCTGCTTCGCCCAATGCAGGATTTCAAGCCGCCCGTCAAAGTGCTCCACCAGGGCGGTGCAGCTTTCTACCCAGTCGCCGTCGTTGACGTAGGCGATGCCCTCGATGTCGCGCATCTCGGCCTTGTGGATGTGGCCGCAGATGACCCCGTCCACGCCGCGCCGCCGGGCCTCGGCCGCGACCGCCGCCTCGAAGTTCTCGATGAACTGCAGGGCGTTCTTGACCTTGACCTTCAGGTAGGCCGACAGGCTCCAGTAGCCGAAGCCCAGGTGGCGGCGGGCCCGGTTCAGCACCGTGTTCAGGGCCAGGATGGTCCGGTAGGCCCAGTCGCCCAGGAACGCCAGCCACGGGGCGTGGCGCACGACGCCGTCGAACTCGTCGCCGTGCAGCACCAGGAACCGGCGGCCGTCGGCGGTCTCGTGCACCGCGTCGCGGGCCACGACCACGCCGCCGAAGTGGACGCCGCAGAAGTCGCGCACGCGGTCGTCGTGGTTGCCGGGGACGTAGGTGACCTTCACCCCGCGCCGGGCCAGGCGCAGGATCTTCTGGACCACGTCGTTGTGCGCCTGCGGCCAGTACCAGCCGCTCTTCATCTTCCAGCCGTCGACGATGTCGCCGACCAGGTACAGATGGTCGCAGCTCAGATGCCGGATGAAATCCAGCAGCAGCTCGGCCTGGCACCCCCGCGTGCCCAGATGCACGTCGGAAATGAAGACGCTGCGGAAGCGGATCGGGCCGGCTTCGGCGTCCATCCTGGCGATCCCCCAAGCCGGTTGGCCGTTGCGCAGCCGGTAGACTGATTGCTTGTCGCTTTTGTGAACACGCGCTCTCGCGTCCTCAGGAAGGGGACGGGGGGGCTTCCGCTGCGCCGCAGCACACACTAGGTTTCGGATGTTGCGGTGCGGCACGGGGGCGCGCGCCGACGGACCTGGCCATGAGCATCGCCGTCACCCGTCTCGACAAGGACACGCCCAAGTCGCGCCGCACCCGCGAACGGATCCTCGATTCGGCGATGCGGCTGTTCGCCGAGGTCGGCTACCACGCGGCGACCAATGCGGCGATCGCCGACGCCTCGGGCCTGACGCGCGGGGCCATGCTCTACCACTTCCCGACCCGCGAGGAGCTGATCGAGGCGGCCGTGGCGCACATCCAGGCCGCGCGCCTGCGCCTGCTCGACGAGGCCGCAGGCGAGCCGACGCCGGGGGCCGACGCCACCGCCTATGCCATCGAGGCCTACTGGAAGCTGCTGTCGGAGGCGCCGTTCGTGGCCTTCGCCGAGCTCCAGGCGACGGCGCGCACGGACGCCATGGTGCGCGAGCGCCTGGCCCCCGCCGAGGCCGAGTTCGACCGCCTGCAGGTGGGCGTCCTGGCCATGGCCGGCCAGGGCGAACGCTTCCAGGCCAGCCGCGACCTCGCCCGCCTGCTGCTCGAGGGGCTGGCCCGCGCGACCCTGGCCTACGACCGCGAGGTCCGCACCCGCAACCTGCTGGACGTGGTCGAGCGCGCGGTGCGGATGCTGAACCGCAAGGGCGCCGTCCAGGACCTCTGGCCCGACTGAGAGCCGGCGTAGCGCCCCCGCGCAAAACCTGTTCCCAACTGCGGCGGACACGCTCTAGGCTCGCGCGGAAGCTCGGAGCCCGCGCGTTTGGCCGCTCGTTCGTTCCTCCTGCATCCGGCGCCGCCGCTGCTGGCCCTGGCGGCGCTGGCGGCCGTCGCACCGGCGCTTAGCGCCTGCGCCAGCGGGGGCTCGTCCGGGGGCGGGGTGACCACGCCCTCGCCGCCGCCGCCGCCACCACCGCCACCGCCGCCACCGCCTCCGCCGCCCCCTCCGCCCCCTGCGCTTTCGGTGACCCCGGATCCGACGTCGGCGGAGTTCCTGCGCAACCGCGGCCTCGCCGCGATCCATGCGGACGTCCCGTTCAACAAGGGCTGGTCGGGCCAGGGCGTGACCGTGGCGGTGATCGACACCGGCGCGGACCCCAATCTGCTCGACCTGCAAGGCGCCCTCTCGCCGGACTCCACCGACATCCTTCCCGGACGCAACCAGCCGGTCGGGGTCGACGACCACGCCAGCCTGGTCTCGACGGTGATCGCCGCGCGCTACAACGGCGTCGGCACGGTGGGCGTGGCCTACAAGTCGACGATCCTGTCGATCCGCGCCGACGACACCACGGGCTCCAGCTGCGGGACCACCTGCTTCTTCGAAGACGCCGACACCGCCGCGGGCCTGGAATACGCGATCGCGCACGGGGCCAAGGTCGTGAACATGTCGCTGGGCGGCGACACCCCGGACTCCACCGCCTTCGTCCACGCCCTGTCGGACGCCGTCGCCGCGGGCCTTGTGGTGGTGGCCTCGGCCGGCAACGACTCCGCGACCGACCCGTCCTGGCCGGCGCGCTATGCGTCCGACCCCCGGTTCGCCGGCTGGGTGGTGGCCGTGGGCGCCCTGAATCCCACCGGCAGCCTCGCCAGCTTCTCCAACCAGGCCGGCGTCTCGGCCAGCGGCTACATCGCCGCCCCCGGCCAGAACATCACCGCCGGCTGCGGGACCGCGGGCTGCTTCAGCGTCTCGGGCACGTCGTTCTCGGCCCCGCACGTGGCCGGGGCCGTGGCCCTGCTGCTGCAGGCGTTCCCGAACCTCACCGGCAGGGACGCGGTCAACATCCTGTTCCAGACCGCCGACGACCTCGGTGCGCCCGGCGTCGACAGCGTCTACGGCCACGGGGCGCTGGACCTCACCCACGCCTTCGAGCCGATCGGGACCATGAGCGTGGCCTCCGCCTCGGGCCAGAGCGTCGACACCGGTCCCGGAACCGGCGGGCCGGTCACCCAGACCGGCCAGGCGTTCGGCCAGGGTTTCGGCGCCCACGGCGAGCTCGTCACCGTCGGCCATGACGCCTACCGGCGGCTCTACGTCGTCGACCTCGGCGCCAGCTATCGGCCGGGTCCCGGCCCGGGCCTCGTCGCCTTCGCCCCGCCGGTGCGGGCCGCCGCCTCGGTGGTCGCCCTGCCGCACGGCGGACGGCTGGCCTTCGCCGGCGAGGCGCCGCTGGCGCCGCCGGCCGACATCCAGAAGGCCGCGGCCGGTTTCTTCGCCGAAACCCCGTCCTCGGCCACGGTGGCGCTGGACCTGGGCCGCTTCGGGCTGACGGTCTGGAACGGCCGCGGCGAAACGACGCCGCCGGCGCTGTCGGGCCCGCGCGACGCCTACCAGGAGATCGCCGCGCCCGACCGCGTGGTCGCCGGGACCTGGCGCCTGGGGCGGTGGGCGGTCGATGCCGAACAGGGCTGGGCGGAGCGGCGCGAGCCGTTCCAGCCGGACGCCCTGCCGGGCTCGCACTACCTGCGCGCCGGCCTCGCCTGGCGCTCCGGCGACCTCGCCGCCCGCTTCGCCTTCGGGCGCCTCGACGAGCCGTTCGGCCCGCTGGGATCGGACTTCTCCGGCCGGCCAGGGCTGGACACACCCGCCCGCACCGACTTCGTCTCGGCCTCGGCCGAGGCGCCGCTGGGACGCTTCAGGGCCTATGCGCAGGGCTCGCTCGGCCGGACGTCCTTCGCCGGCCAGTTCCTGCGCGTCGACGGCGCCACGAGTTCGGCCTGGCGCCTCGGCGTCGTCGGCGACTGCGGGGGGCGGCTCTGCCAGACCTGGACGGTCGAGCTCTCCCAGCCCCTGCGGGTGGAGAACGGCGTCGTCGTCGCCGACCTGGCGATCGTGCCGGCCGGCTACTTCGACGCGCCCGTCTTCAGCGAGCGGCGCTTCTCGGCGGCGGCTTCGGGCCGCGAGGTCAGGCTGGGCGTATTCGGCGACCGCGATCTCGGCCGCTGGGGCGCGGCCCGGCTGGGCTTCGTGGCCGCCCGCGAGCCCGGCAACATCGCCGGCGCGCCGCTGGCCGTCGGCCTGCTCGCCGACTGGCGGCTGGCGTTCTAGCTCCGGCTATCGCCCGAAGGTCTCGCTCAGGATGCGCTGCAGGCCGGCGGCGTCGGTGTCGTCGAAGGCCGCGGGCTCGGTGGAATCGACGTCGAGCACGGCGATGAGGCGGCCGGCCGGATCGAACACCGGCAGCACGATCTCGCTGCGCGAGCGGGAGTCGCAGGCGATGTGGCCGGGGAAGGCCTCGACGTCGGGCACGATCACGGTCTCGCGGCGGGCGGCGGCGGCGCCGCAGACGCCGCGGCCGAAGGCGATCCTCAGGCAGCCCAGCGTCCCCTGGTAGGGGCCTACCACCAGCTCGTCGCCCTTGGCCGGATCGACCACGTAGAAGCCGGTCCAGAAGAAGTGGTCGAAGCTGGAGGCCAGCATCGAGGCGACCGTGGCCATGCGCGCGACGCGGTCGGGCTCGCCCTCGAGGACGGCGGCGATCTCGGCCGCGAGGTCGGCGTAGCGGCCGGCCCGGTCGAGGCTCAGCGTGGCGGTGTCGAAGGCTTCGGCCATGGCGCCCTATAGCCGATCAGGCTCGTCCCCAAAACGGAAGATCAGGCGCCTCTCGCTGTTGAAACCGCGACGGGGCGGCGCTATGTTGCACTGCAACATGAAGGCGGCTCCGGCGTTTGGTGGTCCGGGCCGGACAGGAGGATCCTCCGGTGAAGACCTACAGCGTCGAGCTTCGTCACGCGGTCTCGAAGCGGAAGATCAACAGCCTGCCGAACAACCGCCTGTCGCCGCTGCGCAAGCGCCTGCCCACCGACGCCGATGCGATCGCCTGGGCCCAGTCCGAGCTGCTCGACTTCGCGCGCCGCCGCTCGGGCCCCTTCTACCAGTACGTGGAGGCGGCCGTGATCGAACTGCTGGCCTTCGGCGACACCATCGACGGCAAGGACTACCGCCGCGTCGGCCGCTGGGTGTGCAACGCCGACGGCCTGGCCTGGCGCGCCTCGCCGGCCTCGGTGCGCCAGACCGTGGACGCCTGACGGGCCCCGCACCGCTTTTGCGGAACGCGCCCTACTCCATCGAGAATCCTGCGCGCTTCAGCTCGCGCAGGAAGCGGCGCAGGTAGCGCAGGTTCGCCAGCACCGCCGCCGTGTTGCGCGGGTTCAACAGCGCCTCGGTGGTCATCACCACCCCGCCCTTGACGCGCACGCACCAGCCGGCTGCGATCAGGCGGTTCACGTGGCGGCGCACGGTCTCGAACGGCAGGCCCAGGCTGTCGGCCACCGCCAGCACGCTCACCGGCCGGCGCGCCTCGTTCGGCGGCGGGTCGGCGAGATCGGCGTAGGGCCCGCCCGGCTGCAGGTTGGAATCGATCAGGGCGGTGTTCGCATCGACGATGGCCGAGGCGATGATCGCCGTCAGCATTTCGCCGTCGTGCAGGTCCGAAACCAGCTTGAGGGACCGCAGGAGGAACTTGGTCGTCAGCCGGGCCGCCAGCCGCGCCTGGGGGACGTTCTCCTGATCGGCCTCGGCCTCCCCCTTGACCTTCACGTCCACCATCGACTTCCCACGGCTGATTGTAACAAGTCTGAAACATAGCACAGATCGGGTCTGAAGATCATGATTCAGATCAAGCGCCTCGTCGATTGGCGTTCTGCGACCCTGGCGCGGCGCCGGCCCCGCTGCGCCGGCGAACCGGGGACAGCGCGCCGAAGGTCAGGCGAGATATTCCGTGCAGGCGCACGGATTGCGCCCGCCAAGGAGCGGCTCCAAGGGGGCTCGGCGACGAGGCGGCGAGGGGGCCGGGCAGCGGGCGGCGCGTTGCGCCGCCCGCCCGGGAAGAGTCCGCTCCATCCGGTGTGGGGGGTGGGTGAAGCGGTTCAGGCCCGACCCCGAATTTCGGCCGCGCAACAAATGCGCGCCAGGGGCCGGCGGGCGGAATCTGCCCGGACCGGGTATGTGCGGTTGCGCGCGATCAGTCCTCGACCGGCGCCGCCTCGGCCTGGGCGGCCCGCGCCATGGGGTTCGGCGTCGGGGCTGCGATGCGGGTCAGTCTGTTGCGGTCGGTGTGGTGGAAGGCCTCGGCCGCGCCCTTCACCGCCAGCAGGGTGTCCTCCTCGTAGGACCATGTCCCGTCGTCGTGGAAGGTCACGCGCATGGTGAAGGCCTCGGTGCGGAAGGCGTCTTCCAGGAAGGCCTGCGAGCAGATTCCGGCCTCGGTCGAGCCACGTCGGGCGCTGACCTCGAAGCTGGCGGCGTCCGCGCTCGCCTGGCCCTTGGCCAGCACCACCTGGCCCCGCGGGATGGTCAGGGAGTGCAGGATCGTCCCGGTCGCCGGCTCCCACAGCCAGTAACCGACCTGGTCGTGGTAGGTGTCGACCTCGCCCGGCTTCTGGATCGAGACGTGGTAGCGCAGGCCGTAGAGCAGCTGCGGCCCGTTGGATTGCGGGTCGCACGGCTGCAGCTCGAGACGCTCGACGTAGACCTGCCGCCGCGGCCCGCCGATGTAGGGATTGACGTCGAAGCCCTTGGTCCCTTCCCAGACGCCCGCCATGCGCCGCAGGGGGCCCAGGTTGGCCAGGGTGTCGGGATCGACGTCGGGCTGCTCGGTGAAGATGTCGTCGCCATAGTCGTGCATCGGCCGCCTCCGCCAGTTCGGTTCGGGGGCGACCTGATAGCATGGCGCGCGGGAGGCGGGCGCCCTGCGCGCTACCCGCGTGCCCTGCCCGGCCCGGCGAGGGCGTCTAGACCGAGGCGAGATCGGCGCTGCGGTCGCGGCCGGTGGCGCGCCAGCGCGAGACGATGGCGTCCAGGGCGGCCCGGTCCATCGGCCCGGCCTCGACCGTCTCGGAGCCGTCGCGGCCGGCGTAGTGCGGCAGGCCGCTCGTCAGGTCGTCGATGCGCACGCGCATCGGCATGGCGCTGCCCTGGCCCAGCACGATCGCCTCGCGGTCGGCCAGCAGGGGCAGGAAGTCGATCAGGTCGAGCATGCCCTCGTAGGTCGTGCCGCGGATCACCTGCTGGTCCTTCTCGCTGGAGAGGCGAAGGGCGATCGCGGTGCTGCACTGCGAGAGGATGGTCGTGTCCAGTTCCGACGGCCGTTGCGTGACCAGGCCCAGGGAGATGCCGTACTTGCGGCCCTCCTTGGCGATGCGGCCCAGCGCCGTGCGCGTCGGCACGAACTTGTCGGTCCCGTTCATCGGCACGTAGCGGTGGGCTTCCTCGCAGACGATCAGCATCGGCAGGCGGCCCTTGCTCCAGACCGCCAGGTCGAAGGCCAGGCGCGAGACCACCGAGATCACCACGTCGAGGATCTCGTGCGGCACGGTCGACAGGTCGATCACGCTGATCGGCTTGCCGTTGTTGGGGATGCGGAACAGGCGGCCCAGGACGTCGGTCATGGTGTCCTCGACCGTCAGGCTGCCGAACATGAAGTTGTAGCGCTGATCGACCGCCAGGGTCTCGAGCTTGGACTTCAGGCGCCGGTAGGGCGCGATCATCCGCGTCCGCTCCAGCTTGCCCAGCTCGTTCTCGATGTAGGCGATGATGTCGGACACGCGGAACGGCGCCGGCGTGTCGACGGTGATGATCATGTTCTCCGCCACCTTGCGCATCAGCAGCGAGCCGCGGCTGGCGGCCGCCTCGGCGTAGCGCTTCTTGGCGAACAGGACCCCCTCGTTGAGGATCTCGATCTCCTGGTCCTGGTGGCTGGCGTCGCTGGTGAGCGCCACGCACAGCTCGCGGAAGTTCAGCATCCACAGCGGCAGGTTGAAGTTCTCGAGCGTGATGCGCTCGACCAGGTCGCCGAAGGCGGTCGAATACTCGTTGTGCAGGTCGAGGATGACCACGTGCGAGCTCTCGCGCATCTCCAGCAGGCGCTGCAGGATGCAGGTCAGGGCGCACGACTTGCCCGATCCGGTGCTGCCGACGACGATGAAGTGCTTGCGCAGAAGGTCGTCGGTCATCAGCCGCGCCGGCACCGAGCGGTCCTGGTAGAGCGTGCCGATCTTGATGCTGCGCCGGCTGGGGGGCGTGAAGACGCAGTTCAGGTCCTCGCGGTTGGTCATCGAGACGGCGTCGCCGAGGCTGGGCAGGACCGTGACGCCGCGCCGGAACACCGGATGGCCGTCCGCCTCGTGCAGCTCGCCGGTCAGGTTCATCTCGGCCAGGCCGATGTCGTAGGTCTTGCCGCCCATCTCGGGCATCGGCGCGCTGATCGCCGAGATGATGCCGACCACGGCCGACTCCGGCGTCTCTATGCGCACCACGCCGCCGACCTGGACGCGGGGGTCCTTGTCGCGCTGTCCGGCGGATTCGCCGCGCTCGAGCACGGCCACCGCATGGGTTCCGGCCACGGAGACCACGTGTCCGATGCGGATGCGGGCTTCGGCGGGGCTGGCCGAGGGATCCTGGGGCGGATCGGCGGCGAAGGCGGCTCTGATCGCGGGCTGGCTCACGGTCGTTTCAGTCCTTCGATGAATGGGCGGCGCGGCGCGGACGGCGGCGCTCGCCGCCGCCGGAGGGCAACGGCTGTCCGGTGCGGTCGGGCCCGGGCAGGGTCAGGACGGCGGTCGTCCCGGCGCCGGGCTCGCTTTCCAGATAGAGGTCGCCGCCGTGCTGGCGGGCGAGGCCCCGGGCGATGGGCAGGCCAAGGCCCGTCCCCTCCTGCGTGCGCGACAGGTGCGACTGCACCTGGCCGAAAGGGGCGAGCGCGGTGCGGATGTCCTCCTCGCTCATGCCCACGCCGGTGTCGACGATGGCGATGGTCGAGCCGCGGTCCTTGTTGGCGCGCGCGGTGAGCAGGATGTGGCCCCCCTCGGGGGTGAACTTGTTGGCGTTGGACAGGAGGTTGATCAGGATCTGCTTGATCCGCCGGGCGTCGACGTTCTGCTTGGGGATGCCGCGCTGCACCCGGACCTCGATGTGCTGGCCCTTGGCCGCGATCCGGCCGGCGACGATCGGCAGGGCGTCGGCGACGATCTGGGCGATCGAGGTCGGCTGCAGCTCGAGGACGAAGGCGCCGCTCTCGAGCTTCGACATGTCGAGGATGTCGGTCACCACCTCCAGGAGGTGGCGGCCCGCGTCGCCGATGTAGCCGGCGTAGTCGACGCTCTTGGTGGCCGCGTCCTCGCCTTTCAGCGTACGGATCAGGTCGGAAAAGCCGATGATCGCGTTCAGCGGCGTGCGCAGCTCATGGCTCATCGTGCCCAGCAGGGCCGACTTGGCGCGGTTGGCGAGATCGGACTCGGCCTTGGCCGCGGCCATCGCCAGCTCGGTCTGCCGGCGCAGCGTCAGCTCGCCGAAGGTCTCGGAGTAGCGCGCCAGCAGCGAGGGGGACTCGCGCCTCGAATGAGCAGACCGCAGCATCGCCTCAAGACCTAGCCTGGAATGGTTAAGCCGCTGTTCTTGATGACGAAGTCGCGATCAGCGCGCGCGAGGCCGCGCCGGCCCTGGCGCCCGGCGCGGTGAGGCGTTCGATGGCCGGGAACAGGGCGCCGTCCTCGACCGGCTTGGTGATGAAGTCGTCGCCGCCAGCGGCCATGCCGGCGGCCCTGTCGCTGGGCTTGTCGAGGGCGCTGACGAACACCACCGGCAGGTCGGCGGTCGCGGCGTCGGCGCGGATGCGCCGGCAGACCTCGTAGCCGTCCATGCCAGGCATCATCACGTCCAGCAGCACGATGTCGGGGAGCGCGCGGCCCACGGCCGCCAGCGCCTCCTCGCCGTTGAAGGCCGTCTCGACCGCGTAGCCGGCGATCTGCAGCCGGGCCTCCAGCAGCTTGACGTTATAGAGGTTGTCGTCGACGACGAGGACGTATCCCATGTCTGGGTCCCAGGAAAAGCTGCAGGCGGCGGCGCCCCACTTCGCCGGGTCGGCCAGTCCGTTCTCCGGCGGGGTGAACGGTCTGACCGGCGTTCATCAGGCCGCTCGCGGGTTAGCGCCGGCTTAAGCGGGGGCGCCGTCCGCGCCCGAGGCGCCCGTTTCGGGCGCCAGATTGTCAGGCGCCGGGCGCCTCGACGCCCTCTCGACCAGAAGACGACTGCGCGGAAGTGGTAGGCCCGGCTGGACTCGAACCAGCAACCAGACCGTTATGAGCGGCCGGCTCTAACCATTGAGCTACGGGCCCCCAGGGAGGGTCAGGGCCGGTTAACATGGGCTGGCTGCGCCTTAAAGGCCCCGTTCAGGTTGGGCTTGGCAGGGTCCGGCGCCTGACCAGGGAGTTCCTCGCCATGAAATCGTTCCTCCGCGCCGCCGCGCTCGGCGCCGTGCTCGTGACCGCCACCGCCGCCGCGGCGCCGGCCCTGGCGGCCGATCCGGGCGCCAGCGCGGCGGCCTTCGCCACGACGACCCTCGACCTTTCCGCCTACGGCGAGGCGCGCGTCGCGCCCGACATGGCGACCATCGTGCTGGGCGTCGAAACCCAGGCCCCCACCGCGGTCGAGGCCATGCGCGCCAACGCCGACAAGGCGCAGCGGATCGTCGAGGCCCTGAAGCGGGCGGGGATCGACGCGCGCGACCTGCAGACCTCGAACCTCTCCCTGAGCCCGCAGTACGTCTACGAACAGAACCAGCCGCCGCGGCTGAACGGCTACCAGGCCTCGAACCAGCTGACCGTCACGGTGCATGACCTGGCCCGGCTGGGCGCCGTGGTGGACGCTGTGGTCGGCGCCGGGGCGACCAATGTCGGCCAGATCAGCTTCGGCCTTGCCAACCCGACGGCGGCGGAAAACACCGCCCGTATCGCGGCGGTGAAGGCGCTGCAGGACAAGGCCTCGCTCTACGCCAACGCGGTCGGCTACCGCATCGTGCGCCTGGTCTCCCTGGGCGAAGGCTCGGCCTCGATCCCGCAGCCGCGTCCGCCCGTGCCGATGATGGCCATGCGCGCCGAGGCCGCGACCCCGGTCGAGGCCGGCGAACTGAAGGTCCGCGTCGACATCGCCGGCACGTTCGAACTGGCGCACTGACAATCGGTCGCGCGCCTGCGCGTAAGCGCTGTCCGGTCCCGACAGCCGGCAGCCGCCACTGAAATCGGGACCACGAAGCACGCGAAGCACACGAAGAGGCGGGCGTGAGCTGGGCCGCCGACGCCAAGTCTCGGCTCCTTGGTGTGCTTCGCGTGCTTCGTGGTCCAATACCGGCGGCGCAGCCGCCGCCGGCGCCATCAGGAGAAGCGCTGGCGCGCCGGCGGAACGGCCTACAGCCCGACGACCTGGAATTCGTTTTCCAGGCGGGCGGCCATTTCGCGGCCGGGGAGGGCGCGTTCGCCTTCCATCACGGCCGAGTAGACGAGGTCGCGGTTATGGCTGCTGGTGATGCGGCCCTCGGCCCAGCCGACGCTGCGGTCTCCGGCGGCGTCGGAGTTGCAGCTGGTCATCCGGCCCTCGGACGTGCTGGTCGCCAGCTTCAGGGCCTGCCGCGCCGAGAGCGTGCCGGGCCGGTCGCAGGCAGGCAGGCCGCGCTCGCAGTTGAAGCCTTCGCCGTACTGGTACAGCACCTTGCCGTCGGCGCGGTTGGCGATCAGCACGCAGGTGGTGGGATCGCCGATCGAGCGGCCGATAGCGGCGTCAAGCGCGTCGCTGGGCAGGCCGCTCCCGCCGCCGAAGACCTTCGGCGCCTTGACCGCGCCGCCCTTGCCGCAGCCCCCGAGGGCCGGCGCAAGGGCCAGCGCCAGGGCGACGACCAGGGCAGATCGCACGCCGGCGGCCATCGTCAGGCCGCCTTCTTGATCGCGTTGCCCTCGCCCAGGAGGACGACGTTGGGATTGTAGTTGCGCGCCTCCTCGGCCGGCAGCTGGCAGTAGGCGACGATGATCACCTTGTCACCGGCCTGCACCAGGCGGGCGGCCGCGCCGTTCACGCCGATCACCTTGGAGCCGCGCGGCGCCTCGATGGCGTAGGTGGTGAAGCGGGCGCCGGTGGTGATGTTGAGCACGTCCACCTGCTCGTTGGGCAGGATGTCGGAGGCCTCGAGCAGGTCCTTGTCGATGGCGATCGAGCCCTCGTAGTCCATGTCGGCCTGGGTGACCGTGGCCCGGTGGAGCTTGGCTTTCAGCATCGTGAGCAACATGGCGGTCCCCGCCCGGAAAACATGTTGGATCGGGCCAACGGCCCGACCTGGCGCGCGGCGCATATAGCCACACGGGCCCGCGGCTTCAATGCGGCGCCTCCGCGCTGCGGTTCGCTCGGCGCTCCTCCCGACGAAGTCGGGGCCTTGATCGCGCTCTGCCTCACCACAGAGGACACAGAGGTTCACAGAGGACACAGAGGGGGGACACGGGAGAGGCACGGCGGATGGTGGCTTCCAACGCCTCTGTGCACCTCTGTGAACCTCTGTGTCCTCTGTGGTCGATAGCGGCTTCGCCGCCGGACGCTAGCGCCGGCGCTTCTTTGGCTTGGCCGGCTTGGGTAGGCGGTCGATCAGGGATTGGCGGGTCAGGTAGCCGAGGTGGGCGGGGTCGAGGTCGTCGAAGCGGCGGTCGGTGGCGGCAGCCCACTCGGCGGCGCTGACCTTGCCGTCGAGGTCGAGGTCGGCGCCCGAGACCGGCTCGGGCTCGTTCAGGATCGAGGCGTGGCCGACCTCCGGGCCGGGGCCGCGCGGCTGGTCGATCTCCTCGACGCCGTGTGTCTCGGCGCTCTCGTGCTCGCCCCCGCGGCCGCCCCGCCGGCGCCCGCCGCCGCCCTCCTGCGAGCCGCCGCGGTAGACGCGCACGGCCCCGGCGAAGGCGGCCGCCTCCGCCTCCTTGGCGAGCTCGGGGACCACGTCGCGCTCGTAGGCGCCGATCTCGAAGCCGTCGATGCGGCCGTCGTGGTCGGTGTCGAGGCGGGCGAAGAAGGCTTTCGCGTCGGCGCGGAACTCGGCCCGGTCGATGCGTCCGTCGTGGTTCGTATCGGCATGGTCGAACCAGGCGTCGAACGGGTCGGCGACGCCGGGGCCTAGGCGGAAGGGCTCGCCCGATGGGCTGACGAACAGCCGCGCCGGCGGCGGCTTCTCGGGCGGCGCCGGCGGCTCGGCCGCGAGGGCGGCGGCGGGCAGCAGGGCGAGGAGGAGGGCGAGGCGCTTCATCGAGGTCCTTGGCGGGCCACAGCTTGGCCTTTGGCGTTTGTCCGAATTCGGTCCGCCCATGTTTCTGCCGCGTCGCTCACAGGCGAAAGCCCCCGAGCCAGGTCTGCCAGACGGTCACCGCCGCCCCGTGCAGGATCACTGCCGGCCACAGCGAGCCGGTGCGCCAACGCACGAGGCCGCAGCCGAGACCCAGCGCCGCCGCGCAGGCGAGGAAGTCCGGGCGCAGGAACTGGCCGCGCGCCTGCGGCAGGAAGGTCAGGGCCTCGACCACGTGCCAGGCGACGAACACCGGCAGGGCGACGGCGAGCGCCGGCCAGGGATTGGCCGCCTCGTCGCGGCCGGGGACCAGGAGGCCGCGGAAGGGCGCTTCCTCGCCGAGCGCCGGCACGATCCAGACCGTGGCCAGCCGGCCCGCCAGGCCCGCGGTGACCGTCGGCGTCAGGCGGTAGTAGCCGGTGCAAAAGCCGATCGCGCCCATCGCCGCCAGGGTCAGAAGGGCCGCGAGGCCGGCGAAACGCCAGCCGGCCGCGTCCGGCCAGGTCGTCAGCGAGCGCCAGAGGCGCAGGACCCGGCGAT
>DASZQQ010000309.1:0-3788 GCA_035549595.1 Caulobacteraceae bacterium | reverse complement strand
GGCGTCGTAGAGCCAGTAGGCGCCCTGGTCGAGGATCGAGGGCGTCTCGAACATGTGGCTGGCGCTGCGGTAGGACGCCTGCGGCGTCACCGTAATCGAGCCCGCCGAGCCCAGGCTGTGGCGCCAGGTGAGGCCGAAGCTGTCGGTCCATTCGGGCGTGTTCTGGAACACGCGCGAGCTGGCGAAGTCGCGCACGACGGGCGGGCTGACCGTAAGGTCGAGCGCCAGGTACTTGTCGAACTTCGCCTTCACCAGGCCGAGCGAGGCGTTGAGGGTCAGCTCGTCGGTCACGCGCGCCGTCGCCTCGACCTCGCCGCCCCACATGTGCGACTGGCCGACGTTCTCCACCTGGCTGGCGATCGAGGCGCCGACCGGCGTCTGGATGGTCACCTGCTGGTCGTGGTAGCGCGCGTAGAAGCCGGCCGCGTTCACCTGCAGGCGGTGGTCGAGGACGTCCGCCTTCACGCCGCCCTCGTAGGAATCGACGCTTTCAGGCGCATAGCCGTTGACCGAGTCCGGCGTCAGGATGGCGTCGGCGCGCATGTCGAAGCCGCCCGACTTGAAGCCCTGGCTGAACGAGACGTAGCTGCTGATGTCGGGCGTGATCTTGTAGCTCAGGCTGACGTGCGGCGTGAACTTCTCGAAGCTGCGCGAATTGGTGAAGTTCGACCGGACAAGACCCGGCACGGCGTTCGTGGCCCCGAACAGCGGGCTGCGCAGGCCGGTGAAGTTCTGCCGGTAGACCTGGCCCGTCTTCTCGTCCCGCGTGTAGCGCGCGCCGACGTCCAGCGAGAGCTGGTCGGTGAGGTCGATGTTGAAGTCGGCGAAACCCGCATAGCTGCGCGTGTCGACCGCGCCGGAGGTGCCGATGGTCAGGTTCAGCTGCCCGACGACCGTGTCGAAGGCGCCCGAGGCGGTGGCGTTCAGGTAGTAGAAGCCGGCCACGCCCTGCACCCGGTCCGAGGTGTAGACCAGCTGGAATTCCTGGCTGAACTGGTGGTCGTTGTAGCGGCCGGGCACGTCCAGCAGCGGCTGCGGCAGTTCGTCGAAGTCGATGACGGTGTCGGTGTGGCCGCGGCGGTAGGCGGTGATCGACTTGAGCTTGATGTGCGGATTGACCGTCCACTCGCCGAGCAGCGAGGTCCCCTCGGACATGACGTAGTTGGTGTCGCCGATGCCGGCGCGCGTGTCGTAGACGTTCGGCAGCACCTCGCCGCCGGCGATCGGCTGGCCGGCGATGTTCAGCGCCGGGACCTCGCGGTGGCCGTGGCGGGGCGCGGAGTTGTCGCGCAGCGCGTCGCCCGAGAGGCGGAAGAACAGGTTGTCGGTCGGCCGCGCCTCCAGGGTGAAGCGGGCGGCGGCCACGTCCTTGTCGTACTGCGCCGCGCCGGTGTTGAGGTTGTGGCCCCAGCCGTCGTGGACCTGGCGCGTCACCGCCGCGCTGAAGCCCATGCGATCGCCCATCGGCGTCTTCAGCGACACGGTCAGGTCGCGTTCGTTGTACGAGCCGTACGTCCCGCGGATGTCGAACTCGGTGTGCGAGCCGATCGGCCGGGTCACGTACTTGATGGCGCCACCGATGGTGTTGCGGCCGTAGAGCGTGCCCTGGGGACCGCGCAGCACCTCGATGTGGTCGACGTCGAACACGTCGAGGACGGCGCCCTGCGGGCGGGCGAAGTAGACGTCGTCGACGTAGAGGCCCACGCCGGGCTCGAAGCCCCACAGCGGATCCTGCTGGCCGACGCCGCGGATGAAGGCGATCAGGGTCGAGTTCGAACCGCGTGCGACCTGCAGGGTCAGGTTCGGCGTCACCTGCTGCAGCTTGGTGATGTCCTGGGCGCCCGCGCGATCGAGCACGTCGGCGGTGACGGCGCTCACCGAGATCGGGACGTCCTTGAGGTTCTCCTCGCGGCGACGGGCGGTGACGACGAGTTCGCCGACCGATGCGGTGTCGGCCGCCTGCGCCCCGGTCGGGGCCTTCGCGGCCTCCTGGGCGGCGGCAGGCGTTGCGGCGGACGCGATGGCGACGGCGGCGGCGCCGGCGAACAGCAGGCGCGGCGACAGGCGGTTGTTCGAGTGCATGACCCTCCCCCATTTCGATGTTTATTCATCGATGAACAAAGATTGTGTCGCGCAGGGAACGCCGCCCGGTCAAGTTTTTACTCATCGATGAATAAAAGTGCGCGGCAGGCCGTCGCACCGGCGCCACACCCGATGCCCCTTGTTCCGTCCGGACTCGCTGTTAGAAGCCTGCCGCAAGCCCGACGCCGCGAACGGCGGGGTGGAGCGAAAGGGGCGTCGATGAAGCTGCTGGCCGGCAATTCCAACAGGCCGCTGGCCGAAGCCATCGCCCAGTCGCTCGACCTTCCCCTCTGCCGCGCCCAGGTGAAGCGCTTCGCCGACAACGAGGCCTGGGTGACCATCGACGAGAACGTCCGCGGCGAGGACGTGTTCGTCATCCAGTCGACCAGCTACCCGGCCAACGACCACCTGATGGAGCTGCTGATCTGCATCGACGCGCTGAAGCGCGCGTCGGCCAAGCGGATCACGGCGGTGACGCCGTACTTCGGCTACGCCCGGCAGGACCGCAAGGTCGGCGGCCGTACGCCGATCTCGGCCAAGCTGGTGGCCAACCTGATCACCCGCGCCGGCGCCGACCGGGTGCTGACGATGGATCTGCACTCCGGCCAGATCCAGGGCTTCTTCGACATCCCCACCGACAACCTGCAGGCCGCCCCGCTGATGGCCGGCGACATCAAGGAGCGCAATCCGAACACGGACGACCTCCTGATCGTCTCGCCGGACGTCGGCGGCGTCGTGCGCGCCCTGGCGCTCGCCAGCCGCCTGAACGTCGGCCTCGCCATCGTCGACAAGCGCCGCCCGGCGCCCGGCGTCTCGGAAGTGGCCAACATCATCGGCGACGTCACCGGCCGGCGCCTGATCATGTTCGACGACATCGTCGATTCGGCCGGCACGCTGTGCAACGCGGCCCAGTCACTGATCGACGCCGGCGCGGCCGAGGTCTCGGCCTACGTCACCCACGGCGTCCTTTCCGGCGCAGCCATCGAGCGGGTCAACAACTCGGTGCTGAAGGAGCTGGTGATCACCGACTCCATCGAGAGCGACAGCCGCATCAAGCCCGAGGGCAAGATCCGCACCGTCAGCTGTGCGCGCCTGATCGGCGAGGCGATCCGCCGGATCGCCAACGAGGAATCGGTCTCCAAGCTGTTCGACTGACCGCCGGGCTTCAGCGGCGCGGGCGCACCGCGACGCCGTCGCGGATCTGGTCCGAGGGCCAGATGACCAGCCTGTCGCCGAGCCTCAGCCCGTCCAGCACCTCGGCGTCGGCGTCGGTCATGGCGCCGATGCGCACGGGCCGCAGCCGCGCGCGGCCGCCCTCGATGCGGAACACCGCCCAGCCGCCGTTGTCGCGCACGAGCGCGCCCACCGGGCACAGCACCGCCGCCGGGGCCCGGCGCAGGAACACCCGGCCCCACACCCGGTAGCCGGGCTCCAGCCCCGCCCAGGTCGCGGCCGGGCCGGTGAACTGCAGCATCACCAGGGTGCGCTGCTCCTCGACGCCGAGGGCCGAGATCTTGAGGTAGCCGTGCGGCTCCACGAGGCGCACCTCGGCCGGGATCGGCGCGGCCCCGCCCCAGTTGAAGATCTCCGCGGCCATGCCGGGCCGGATCTTCACCGCGTCCTGGGTCAGGAACTCGATCTGCGCCTCCAGGCCCCGGGTCTCGCCGATCTCGGCCAGAGGCGCGCCGGCGGCGACGTCGCGCTCG
>DASZQQ010000308.1:0-2067 GCA_035549595.1 Caulobacteraceae bacterium | reverse complement strand
GCCGCCGAGCGCGCAGGCCATCGGATTCAGGCTGTCGATGGCCCTCGCCAGGGCCGCCAGCTTGGGGAAGAACGGACCCGGCTCCGGACCGCCCAGACGAAGGCCGGCAAAATCCTTGAGCTGGCTGGCGGCGATGGTGGCGGCGATGGCGCAGGTGAAGCTCACCGTCACCGCGTGCGGCATGTGGCGCACCAGCGAACCCACGCGGGTGAGCCCGAGCAGGGCCAGCATGAATCCCGAGAGCAGGACCGCGGTCAGCAATCCATCCACACCGAACCTTGCGGTGGTCGCCGCCACCAGGACGATGAAGGCCCCGGCCGGTCCTCCGATCTGCACCCGGCTGCCGCCGGCGGCGGAGACGATCAGGCCTCCCACGATGGATGCGTACAGCCCGCGTTCGGGGGAAACCCCGGAACCGACTGCGATGGCCATCGACAGCGGCAGGGCCACCACGGCGACCGTGAGCCCGGCCGCGGCGTCTGCGCGCAGGTCCCGCGCGCCGTAGCCCTCACGAAGCACGGTCGCGAGCTTCGGGCGATAGAGGTGCGCTGTGGACGCGCCGTTAGGCATCGGCGACCTTGGCAGGCGTGGCCTGGACCAATGCCGCGACAGGCTCCCGCGCCGCCGGCTTCGTCTCGCGCAGCCTCACGCCGCGGCCGCCGCCGGTGCTTATGCCGTTTTCGCCGATCAGTTCGACACCCTCACGCTCGAGGGCCGCGACCACCTTGGTGAGGGTGTCCACCACGCCTCGCACGTAGCCGTCGCTGCTCTCCATCCGCTGAATCGTCGGCAGCGATACCCCAGCCAGTTCGGCCAAGGTCCGCTGATCGATGCCTAGGAGGGCGCGGGCTGCGCGCAACTGGTTCGGCGTGAGCATGGAATTGATGTACTAAACATCACAATAGATGTCTAGAGCAGCTATATCAATGGCTCACCCAGGCGCCGTAGGCGTCAGCCTAGAGGTGGATGCGCAGTCCCGCCAGGATCGCCAGGACCAGGGCCGCGACGATGCCGATGAGGAAAATCACGAACACCCAATAGACAGGCGCGTCCTCGCGGCGGGACGCGCTGATGCCGGTCCAGGCCACCGACACCCTGCCGGCGACGAGCGCCCGGTAGAGCGACCAGGCGGCCAACAGGGCCAGCACGGCGAAGCCCAAGATCTTCGGGATGTCCGTGTGCATTGGCGTGACCTCAGGGTTGCAGCGGCTTCAGCCGATTGACGTGGCCCATCTTGCGCCGGCCGCGCGCCTCGCGCTTGCCGTAGAGCCAGATGCGGGCGGACGGGTCGGCGGCCAAGGCCTTCCAGTCGTCCGCCTCGGCGCCCAGGAGGTTGGTCATCTCGACCTGCGCCAGGGCGTCCGTCCTGCCGAGCGGCCAGCCGCACACCGCGCGGATGTGCTGCTCGAACTGGTCGACCTCGCAGCCGTCCAACGTCCAATGGCCGGAGTTGTGCACCCGGGGCGCGAACTCGTTGACCTTCAGGGCTCCGCCTTCGAGTTCGAACAGTTCGACCCCGATCACGCCGACGTAGTCGAGCGCCTCCAGCGCCCTTCTGGCGATGTGCTCGGCCTGCATCCTGGTCTCGGCGGACGCCTCGGCCGGCGCGACGGTGGTGCGCAGCACGCCCTGCTCGTGATGGTTCTCGCCGACGGGATAGCAGGCGATTTCGCCCGTGCGGCTGCGGGCCGCGATCACCGACAGCTCGCGCACGAACGGCACGGCCGCCTCCAGGATCGCGGGCTTGCCGCCGATGCGGGCGAAGGCGGCCTCGGCGTCGGCGACGCCCTCGACCCAGGTCTGGCCCTTGCCGTCGTAGCCCTCGCGGCGGGTCTTCAGCAGGGCGCGCGGGCCCAGGCCCGGCAAGGCGGCGGCGACGTCGGCCGCCGAGGCGATGGGGGCGAAGTCGGCGGTGGCGATGCCGAGGTCCCGGAAGAACTCCTTCTCGAACACCCGGTCCTGGGCCACCGCCAGCGGCCGTTCGCCCGGCGCGGCCAAGGCGCCCAGCATCTTCAGCCGCTCGACCACCTCGGCCGGCACGTTCTCGAACTCGAAGGTGACCACGTC
>DASZQQ010000307.1:0-5035 GCA_035549595.1 Caulobacteraceae bacterium | reverse complement strand
TCGCCGCGAGGCGGAACGTCCGGCCCTTGAGCAGGTCGAGGGGGATCAGGGGCGCGGGTTTCGACGCCTCGCGCTGGACCAGGGCCGAGAGCCCGACCGCCGCGGGCCCGAGCAGGGCGAACGAGACCAAGGGCTGCGTCGGCCAGACCTCCACGGCGAGGATGGGCAGGCCGAACACGGCCGCCGCCAGCGCCATGCCGGCTCGATCGACGGGCCGACCGCCTCCGGGGCCGCCGGGGAGGGCGCGCGCGGCCACGAGGGCCACGGCGCCGAGCGGCAGGTTCGCGGCGAACAACCACGGCCACCCGGCCCTCGACAGGACGGCCGCGCCGATCGCCGGCGCGGCGGCGGAGGACAGCGCCACCGTCAGGGCGTTCCAGCCGATCGCGGCGCCCAGGCGGTCCTGGGGCACGCAGCCGCGCAGCAGGGCGACGCCGAGGGCCATGACGGCCGCCCCGCCAAGTCCCTGGACGAAGCGCGCCGCGACCAGAAAGGCCAGCGAGGGCGCGGCGGCGCAGAGCGCCGAGGCCGCCGTGAACAGGGTCACGCCCCAGACGAACACCCGCCGATGGCCCAGGCTCTCGCCCAGCGCCCCGCACGGCAGCAGCGCCATGATCAGCCCGGCCTGGTAGGCGGTCACGACCAGCAGCGCCCTGTCGGGGCCGGCCCCCAGGGCGCGGCCGATCGACGGCAGGGCGACGTTGACGACCCCCGCGTCCAGCACAACCAGGGCCATCGCCGTCAGCACGGCGACGACTCCCATCGCCGCCGGACGGACAGGTCTCACCAGGCCGGACATGGCGCCGCCTCCGTCGTCCAGACGCCGCCGCGCTCGACGTAGCGGGTCAGGCGCCGCTCGATGCGGTCCTCGACCTTCAGGTCGCGCTCGGTGAAGCGCAGCAGCACGGCCGAGGGCGTCAGGCAGCGGGTGTCGTGGATGTCGCCCGGCAGGTAGACCCGCGCCTCGCCGGCGCGCATCGGGCGGCTGTCGCGGCGGACGAGCCTCGCCGAGCCGTCTTCGGCCTCGATCCGGGCGTAGGTCCCGATCTCGATCTCGCCCTGCAGCGCCGCGTAGATCACCCAGGCCCGGCCGTGGTCGTGCGGCGGCCGGTAGAGACCCTGCGCTTCGGTGTGGGCCATGAGGACGAAGCCGTGGGCCGGGTCGCGATACAGCTCACGCGAGGCCGGCGCGTCGCGCAGCAGGCCCGCGACCCAGGGCTCGGACGGCGGGGCGGCGGCCAGGGCCTCCATCGCCCGCCGGCATTCGTCCGCCAGGGCGGTGGTCAGCGGCCCCCAGGCCGAGCGGACCTCGGCGATGAAGGCGTCCAGGGTGGTGTTCGGCATCGGTTTCTTCCCTTCGTCGGCATCGAGCACAGGCGGAGGGTAGGCGTGCTCCAGACATGGCGGAACGCGCAGCATTTGCATTCTATTCATGCGTCTGACGCTCTATATCGACCGCATGTCCGTTCCCGACCTGAACCTCCTCGTCACGCTCGACGTGCTGCTCGCCGAAGGCAGCGTGGCGCGGGCCGCGCGGCGCCTGCGGCTCAGTCCCTCGGCGACCAGCCGGGCCCTGGCGCGCCTGCGCGAGACCACCGGCGATCCGCTGCTCGTCCGGGCCGGCCGCGGCCTCGTGCCCACGCCGCGGGCCCTCGCCCTGCGCGAGCGTGTCCGCCAGGTGGTGGGCGAGGCGGAGGCCGTCCTGCGGCCCGAGGCCGGCCTCGATCTCTTGACCCTGGCGCGGAGCTTCACCTTGCGCACCAGCGACGGCTTCGTGGAGAGCTTCGGCCCGGCGCTGATGACCCGGGTCGCCGCCGAGGCGCCGGGGGTGCGGCTCAACTTCGTGCAGAAGCCCGACAAGGACAGCACGCCCCTGCGCGAGGGCCGGGTCGACCTGGAGACGGGCGTGGTCGAGGCGGCGCTGGGGCCGGAGGTTCGCAGCGTGGCCCTGTTCCGGGACCAGCTGATCGGCGTCGTCCGGCCGGGCCATCCCCTGGCGGAGGGGGAGGTGACCCTGCAGCGCTACGCCCAGGCGCCGCACGTCGTCGTCTCGCGCAGCGGCCATGAGGCCGACGCGGTGGACCTGCCCTTCCTGCCCCAGGGCCTGCAGCGCCGGGTCACCGGGGTCGTCAACGGCTTCTCGGCCGCCCTGGCGCTCGCCCGCGGGGCGGACCTGGTGGCCACGGTTCCCGACCGGCACACGGCGAGCCTGCGCGACGGCTTGGTCGCCTTCGAGATCCCCGCCCCGACCGAAGCGTTCACCGTGTCGATGCTGTGGCATCCGCGGCTCGACGCGGATCCGGCGCACCGCTGGCTGAGGACCTGCCTGCGCGAGGTCTGCGCCTCGGCGCTGGCCGCACGTCAGGCGCCGTTGACTTCCGCGGGGAGCGCCGCCTGACATGGCTCCAACGCAGAGGAGCCACCCCGCATGACGTCCAGACACCTCGTGGACCCCGAGATCCTGCCGCTGGTCGAGCAGATGCCCGGCTTCTCGTTCGAGGGCGTCGACATCGCCGAGGTGCGGGCGGTGATGGCCTCGATGGCGCCGCCCAGGGCCGAGCCGCCGCCGGGGCTGGAGGTCCATGAGGCCAGCGCGCCCGGCCGCGACGGCGCGCCGCCGGTCCGCCTGGTCGTCACCCGCCCCAAGGCGGCGGGGCAGGGACGGCCGGGCATCCTGCACATCCATGGCGGCGGCTACGTGATGGGCTCGGCCGACATGACCCTGCAGACCGACATGGCCTACGCCGGCGAGTTCGGCGCCGTGGTCGTGTCCGTCGACTATCGCCTGGCGCCGGAAACGCCGCATCCGGGGCCGGTGGAGGACTGCTACGCCGCGCTCGCCTGGCTGCACGCCGAGGCCGACCGCCTGGGCGTCGACCGCGGCCGGATCATGGTCACCGGCGAGAGCGCCGGCGGGGGCCTCGCCGCAGCGCTGGTGCTGCTCGCCCGCGAGCGTGGCGAGATCCCGATCGCCTTCCAGCACCTGGTGTTCCCGATGCTCGACGACCGCACGGTCACGCATCCCGAGCCCTCGCCCTATCTCGGGCAGTACGTCTGGACGCCCGACAGCAACCGCTTCGGCTGGGCCTCGCTGCTGGGGAAGGAGCCGGGCGGCGAGGGCGTCTCGCCGTTCGCGGCCCCGGCCAGGGCCGAGGATCTTTCGGGCCTGCCGCCGACGTTCATGATCGTGGGCGCCCTCGACCTCTTCCTGGAAGAGGACCTGGACTACGCCAGGCGCCTGATCCGCGCCGGCGTGCCGACCGAGCTGCACGTCTATCCCGGCGCGCCGCACGGCTTCATGTTCGTGCCCGAAGCCGGGGTCAGCCGGACGTTCGCGCGAGACTCCATGACGGCCATCGGCCGGGCGCTGGGCAAGGGCTGACGGGCGTCAGCCCCGCCGCGCGGCGTAGGCCTGCTGCACGCACGGCATCACCAGCCAGCCGATGTCCTCGCCGATGGCCTCGAGCTCCTTCACCGTGCTCGACGAGACGTGCAGGTACTGGGCCTGGCAGATGAAGTGGACCATGGGGATCGAGGCGTCGATGCGCTCGGCGACCCCGTGCAGGCGGAACTCCTCGTTGAAGTCGCTGGCCTCGCGCAGGCCGCGCACGATGTGGGTGGCGCCGACGTGGCGGGCGTACTTCAGGAGGCTCTGGTTCTCGTAGTCGCCGATCTCGAGCCGAGCCTTCAGCAGCGCCGCCTCGTCCGGCCAGGCCTCGGCGATCGAGCGGCGGATCAGCTCCAGGCTCTCGGCCACCGGGAAGGCGCGGCTCTTCTTGACGTTCGTACCGATGGCGACGTGGACGAAGTCGAACGTCGAGAGCGCCTTGGCGATGATGTCGAGGTGCCCGCGCGTGATCGGATCGAACGAGCCGGCGTAGAGCGCGCGCGTGACCTGCGGCTTGTGCATGCGTCCCCCGTTCGGCGCGCCGACGCGGCAACCGGTGCGGCGGGCGCAACCTAGATCGAGGATGCGGGGCCGCCTAGAGTCTGCGGGAGGCGCAACCCGGGGAGGGCGGCCAATGAAACGCTGGGCCAGGGGGCTGGTCGTCCTTGCGGTTCTCGCCCTCGCGGTTATCGGCGCGGCGCCGGCGGCCGCCCACTTCAACAAGGGCGAGGTCGACTACGCCTTCGCCGAGCGCCAGCTTTGCTACACGCTGCAAGCGCAGGTGCGGGCGCACGAGCGGTGGCCCGGCTGGATCGAAAAGGCCGTCGCCGGCTGGAATGCGGTCAGCGCCAGGACCGGCTGGTCGTTTCGCCCGTGCAAGCCGGGGGAGCCGGCGGATGTGTGGATCGGCTTCGCCGAGGGCAATGGCGAGTCCGCCGGTGGCGGTTTCGCCGAGGATCGCGACAAGGCGTGGCACCGCAGCGAGACCCTGAAGGAGCGGCACTACGACCTGAAGCTCAATCCCGACGTCGAAGGCCTGCGAGCCGGCGCCGCGATCGTGAAAGGCGGGGACCACGGCTGGGCGACGGATGGCGCCACGACGCTCGATCCGGTGCTGGTGGTGATGCACGAACTGACCCACGCGATGCGCCTCACCCACGAGCCGGCGGAGGGCTGGAACGACGGCAGGCCGGGCTCGAAGTTCTATTTCGAACGGCCGGTCGGGGCCGGGCTGCACGCCGGCGTGCCGAGTGCGGACGACCTGGCCCAGACCCACAAGGCGGCGATCGACGGCAAGCCCCCGGCCAACTTTCACTACCCGGCGCCCAAGTGTTTCGCCGACGAAGCGGCGCGCGCCCGCGCCGTCTCGGACCTCGGCAAGCTGATCGTTCAGTTCGAGGAGAACCGGGACCGGGCGCAGGAGGGACTGACCGCCGGCGGCCTTGACGAGGCGACGATCAAAGGCCTCTACGCCGTGGCCAAGCAGGCGGTCTCCAACCTGGAGGCGGCGAGGGACGCCTTGAAGGCGCTCGAGGACATTCCTCTCTGCCCGCCGCCCGAGAAGACGTCCACGGGCGAGCGGCCGGACGCGGGCAGCCACGGCCTGACCGCGCCGCACACGGCCGGCGCAGCCTTCGGCGCGGCGAT
>DASZQQ010000306.1:0-6039 GCA_035549595.1 Caulobacteraceae bacterium | reverse complement strand
CGTGGAAGCCGTCGGAGACCTTGATCAGCTGGACCGTGACGCGCAGGCGGTCGCCCTCCTCGCGCACGCTGCCTTCGAGCACGTGGCTGACGCCCAGCTTGCGGCCGATGACGCGCAGGTCGTCGTTGCGGCCCTTGAAGTAGAAGGCCGAGGTGCGCCCGGCGACCTTCAGGTCGGGGATCTGCGCCAGGCTGTTGATCACCTCCTCGGTCATGCCGTCGGCGAAGAGGTCGGAATCCTTGGCGCTGGAGAAGGCCGCGAACGGCAGCACGGCCACCGACTTGGCCGGGACGACCGCGGCGGTCTGGACCGGGGCGCCGAGCTTCGGCCCCACGCCCGCCATCTGCGCCGCCGACAGGCCCATGATCGCCGCCGCCGCGCCCATCAGGACGTAGTCGCCCCAGGCCAGGCGCACCGGCGGCGCCCCCGCCTCGGCCGGGCGCGTCAGGCGCACGCCGCCCTCGGCCGGCTCGAACGCCCAGGCGATGATCAGGGCGATCGGGAAGCCCAGCAGCAGCAGCACCGCGCTCAGCGTCACCGTCCAGGCCGGCAGGTGAAGCACCGGGAAGAGGCTCGAAACGACCTGGAAGATGGCCCAGCAGGTCACAGCATAGACGCCGGCGACGCGGATCACGCGCCGCCGCTTCAACTCGCCGAGGATCCGGGACCACATGCCTGCAACGCCCCCCGTTGGACGGGAACTATGCCCCAGGCGCAACCCAAGCTGAAGCACTCAGGCGACGCGACCAACAATCCCCTTTGCTGACGCGACGGCCGCCCCTATCTCCGCGTCACGGCTTTGCACATTCAGGATCGACCATGACCGACAGCCCGACAACCGTCGCCCCCGCGGGCCTGCAGCAGTCGCTGGGCCAGGTGCGCGTGGTCGAGATGGACGGCGAGGCCGGCCGGGCCGTGATCGAGTACCGCGTGTCGCCCGACATGTGCCACTCCGGCGGCGTCGCCCAGGGCGGCTTCGTGTGCGGCTGGATCGACGCGGCCATGGCCCACGCGGCGATGGCGGCCATGGGCATGGACGTCACGCCATGACGCTCGAGGTCAAGGTCAGCTACTTCGCCCCGGCCCGCCCCGGCCCGGTGTTCGCCGAGGGCTGGATCGAGCGCCGCGGCCGCGCCACCTGCTTCCTGGAAGGGCGCCTGACCAACGCCGCCGGCGACGTCCTGGCCAAGGCCAGCTCCACCGTCCGCCTGATGCCCCGCGCCAAGGTCGAAGCCCAGGCCCGCGCCGAGGTGGAGTAAGCGCGCGCGCGCGTCCTAGGCCGGCGGCTGGCCCGCCCAGCATTCCCTCGTTCCGCTCGGCTCGCCGGTCTCCAGGGCGGATCGGACGATGTCGTCCAGCTCGACGAGCCGTGCGCTGGGGAACAAACGGACCGCCTTGTCGATCGACCCGACCGACACAGTGCTTTCCCTGGCCACGAAGAAGGCCACCTGCGTGGCGGCCCCGGACGCGAAGCTGATGCGCAGGCCGATCTGGTGTCCGTATCCCCCCACTCCGCGCCTCGCGAAGTCCGTTCGGGCGAGGAGGTCCTTGAGTTCCGCGATCCTGCCGGCGTCGGTGGTGACGCAGGACCAGCCCGCGAACACTTCGTCGATGTCCGGCTGGGAGTACCTGAGCTCGTTGTTCGGCGTCATGAAGAGCGCGATGCGCGTCACCGGCTCCCGCTCCAGGTGAACCTTCCAGTGACGGAACCCCGCTTCGGTCATCGGCCGGTGCGCCACCTCGGCCGCCCTTCCGGCCGAGGGCAGGCTCGACGGCAGAATGACGGACCAGAGCGCCGTCACCATCAGCCGGTGCAAAGTCGAGCGCGACCGGCGAGAGGCGAGGCGACGGTTCGACAACATGTCAGCCGTGGCGCTCGACCAACTCGGACCAGAACGCGATGCGCTTGATGTGCGCGGGCAACGGGCGGCGCGGGTCGCCGAATTCGCGCGTGAAGTAGTCGGCAAGATCGGCGCCGTAGTAGACCACATCCGACTGGTAGACCGAGAACACCGGGTTGCCGGCCTCGTGGGGATCGGCCGGCAGGTAGCGATGGGAGACCAGGGGAATCAGCTTCGGCGCCGCCGCGACCACTTGGCTCACGACCTCCCGCCGCGCGCCGGCGCCCACCGGCCGCTCTCCCCATTCGGGCCACCAGATGGCGTTGTTCTCAACATCGAACAGCAGCCCCTCGAGCGGCCAGGCCAGCATCTCCCGGATTTCCTTGTCGTCCGTGCGCCAGTCGTAGCCGATGGCAGGCCGCTTCTCGCGCAGCAGCGCCACCAGGTCGGGCGGAAAGACGAGATCGTACTTCTGCTGCGCGGCGTCGAGCTCTCCTTGCGTGTAGCCCTTGACCCAGTCACGCCCATCGCGCCGCCGCCGACGGCGCTCGAAGTCGCTGATGATCGGCCCTCCCAACGCCACCCCATACTCCTGTTGCGACGGCGTCCCGGCGCCCGCCGCCAGCGCCCGCGCCGACGGCGCCGCGGTCAAAGCGGCGGCCAATGTCGCCGTGAAGCCGCGACGCGTGGAGATCATGAGTCTCAGCCTATACACGAGCCGCGGCCAGGGCCAACGCCAGGTCGAACCGGTCGCGAGTCTCCTGTTCCTGCCCCCGGGTGAGCCTGGACTTGAGGCGCTGGCGGCGCAATCTCGGCGCCGGAACCAGACCTGAACGCCGGGAGAGCGCCCCATGACCAACCGTTTCGACCTCAGCGGCAAGACCGCCCTCGTCACCGGCGGCTCGCGGGGGCTGGGGCGCGAGATGGCGCTGGCCTTCGCCGAGGCGGGCGCCGACGTCGCCATCGTCAGCCGCAAGCTCGACGCCTGCGAGATCGTCGCCGACGAGGTGCGCCGCAGGGGCCGCAAGGCCTTCGCCTACGCCTGCCACCTGGGCCGCTGGGACGCCATCGAGCCCCTGGCCGACGCCGTCTACGACGCGCTCGGCAAGGTCGACATCCTGGTCAACAACGCCGGCATGAGCCCGCTCTATCCCTCGCTCGACCAGGTCAGCGAGGACGCCTTCGACAAGGTCATCGCGCTCAACTTCAAGGGCCCGTTCCGGCTCTCGGCCCTGGTCGGCAAGCGCATGCACGAGGGCGCCGGCGGCTCGATCATCAACATCTCCTCGATCGCCAGCCTCGAGGCCTCGCCCTACGCCCTGCCCTACGCCGGGGCCAAGGCGGCGCTGAACGCGATCACCCTGGGCTTCGCGGCCGGCTATGCGCCCAACGTCCGCGTCAACTGCATCGCCGTCGGCCCGTTCGGCACCGACATCTCCGACCACTGGGCCGACCCGCGCGACCCGCTCCATCCGGGCTACACCAAGGCCGGCCTGCGCATCGGCCGGCCCGACGAGATCATCGGCGCGGCGCTCTACCTCGCCAGCGACGCCTCCAGCTTCACCAACGGCGCCCTCATCAGGATCGACGGCGGCCCGGTCCGCGCGCGACGGGAAGGGGCGCGGCCCTGAACACCCCGCTCGTCCCGGCGAAGGCCGGGAGGAGCGGGAGGAATCTCAGCTCACCATCGCCAGCCACTCGTCCTCGGTCATCACCTGGATGCCGAGTTCCGTCGCGGTCTTCAGCTTGGAGCCGGCGCCTGGGCCGGCGACGACGATGTCGGTCTTCTTCGACACCGACGAGGCGACCTTGGCCCCCAGGCTCTCGGCCTGAGCCTTGGCCTCGTCGCGGGTCATGCGCTCCAGCGAGCCGGTGAAGACCACGGTCTTGCCGGCGACGGCCGTGTCGGTCTTCGGCTTCTCGGCGTCCTGGATCGTGATCTCGGAGACCAGGTTCTGGACGATGCGGCGGTTGTGGTCCTCGGCGAAGTAGGCCGCGGCCGCCTCGATCACCGCCTCGCCGATCTGGTCGAGGGCGTCGAGCTCGGCGATCGCCTCGGGATCGCGGTCGGCGACCTTGTCCATGGCGGTCAGGAAAGCCTCGGCCGAGCCATAGCCGCGCGCCAGGACGACGGCGGTGGTCTCGCCGATGTGGCGGATGCCGAGCGCGTTGATGAACCGGTCGAGGGCCACGGTGCGCCGGCCCTCGATCGAGGCGACGAGGTTCTTCACCGAGGTCTCGCCGTAGCCCTCGCGCTCTCGCAGCGCGGCGAGCTTTGCCTCGTCGCGGGCGAGGCGGAAGATGTCGGCCGGCTCGCGGATCCAGCCCTGCTCGTAGAAGGCGGTGAGCTGCTTGATGCCCAGGCCCTCGATGTCGAAGGCCCGGCGCGAGACGAAGTGGATCAGGTGCTCGATGCGCTGGAACGGGCAGGCGAATTCGCCGGTGCAGCGGCGCACGACGCCGTGGATCGGATTGCCGTCGGCGTCCTCGCCCTGGATGTCGCGCGCCAGGGGCGTGTGCAGCGGACAGGGGCAGTGGGTCGGGAACTCGAACGGATGCGCGTGCTTCGGGCGCTTCTCGAGCACCACGCCGACCACCTGCGGGATCACGTCGCCCGCGCGCTGCAGGATCACGGTGTCGCCGACGCGGATGTCCTTGCGCGCGATCTCGTCGGCGTTGTGCAAGGTGGCGTTGACCACGGTCACGCCGCCGACCATCACCGGCGCCAGCCTGGCGACGGGGGTCAGGGCCCCGGTGCGACCGACCTGGATGTCGATGGCCTCGAGCGTGGTGCGCGCCTGCTCGGCCGGGAACTTGCGCGCGATGGCCCAGCGCGGCGAGCGCGAGACGAAGCCGAGCCGGGCCTGCCAGTCCAGGCGGTCGACCTTGTAGACCACGCCGTCGATATCGAAGCCGAGGTTCGGCCGGGCCGCGGCCATGCGGACGTAGGCGGCGAGCAGCCCCTCGGCCCCCTCGACGCGCTCGGTCTCCTCCGTGGTCTTGAACCCCCACTCGGCGAGCTTCTTCAGGGCCTCGGACTGGGTCTGGGCGAACGGCGCGCTCAGCTGGCCCCAGGCGTAGGCGAAGAAGCGCAACCGCCGCTGGGCGGTGACGGACGGATCGATCTGGCGCAGCGAGCCCGACGCGGAATTGCGGGCGTTGACGTAGGTCTTCTGGCCGGCCGCCTCGGCGGCGGCGTTCAGGGCGGCGAAGTCCTCGTGGCGGAAGAACACCTCGCCGCGGATCTCGATCACCTCGGGCCAGCCCTTGCCCTTCAGCCGGTGCGGGATGTCGGCGATGGTCCTGAGGTTGGCGGTGACGTCCTCGCCGACGCGGCCGTCGCCGCGCGTGGCGCCCTGGACGAAGACGCCGTTCTCGTAGCGCAGCGAGGCCGAGAGGCCGTCGATCTTCGGTTCGGCGGTGTAGGCCACCGTCTCGTCGCCCAGGCGCAGGAAGCGGCGGATGCGGGCGTCGAACTCCAGCGCATCCTCGTCCGAGAAGGCGTTGTCGAGCGACAGCATCGGCACGCCGTGCTCGACCGGCGCGAACTGCTCGGAGCGTGCGGCGCCGATGCGCAGGGACGGGGAATTCTCGCGCACGAGGTGCGGGAAGCGCGCCTCGAGGGCCGCGTTGCGCGTCTTCAGGGCGTCGTACGCCTCGTCCGAGATCGTCGGCGCCTCGTCCTGGTAGTAGCGGATGTCGTGCGCCGCCATCTCGTCGGCGAGCGCCGTCAGTTCCTCGGCCGCTTCCGCCTCGGTCAGGGCCTCCGGCGCCTTCGTGCGCAGCGCGACGTCGTTCACCCCTGGACCTCCGGGGTGTTGATCGCACGCACCGCGAGGCCCCGCGGAGAGGCCGGAGCGGCCCGAGGGCCGACCTGGAACCGCGCTTCGTGCATGAACGCCTACGCTCCCATCAGCGCCCGGGCTGCGGCGCGGGCGGCGTCGGTGACCTCGGCGCCGGACAGCATGCGGGCGATCTCCTCTTCGCGGGCGGGACCGGTCAGGACCTCGACCGCCGTCTTCAGCGCCGCGCCGCCCTTGGCCACCTTCCAGTGCGCCTCCGCGCGCGCCGCGACCTGGGGACTATGCGTCACGACGAGCACCTGGGCGTCAGCAGCGAGGCGCTTCAGGCGCAGGCCCACGGCGTCGGCGACCGCGCCACCCACGCCCTGGTCGACTTCGTCGAAGATCATCAGCGG
>DASZQQ010000305.1:0-4583 GCA_035549595.1 Caulobacteraceae bacterium | reverse complement strand
GTACCCCAACGCCGTCGTGCGCTTCCAGGCCGACTACCAGCACGTGGACGTGGACCGCCTGTCGCCCGGCGGGACGGCGTTCGGCGCCGGGGCGCTGACGCCGCCGGCCGGAGCCCAGATCGGCCAGACCCTGAACATCTGGTCGCTGCGCGCCCAGTACGCCTTCTGAACCCCTTCCGAGGAACGACCACCATGACCAAGACCGACTTGACCCGGCGAGGCTTCGCGGCGGCTGGCCTGGGGTTGGCGGGGGCTGCGGCCCTGGCTGGCCCGGCGGCCGCGGCGGCCCGCCCGGGCACGACCCTGCTGAACGTCAGTTACGACCCGACGCGCGAGCTCTACAAGGACATCAACGCCGCCTACGCCGCCTACTGGAAGGGCCGCACCGGCCAGGACATCACCATCAACCAGAGTCACGGCGGCTCGGGCAAGCAGGCGCGTTCGGTGATCGACGGGCTGCAGGCCGACGTCGTCACCCTCGCCCTGGCGGCCGATATCGACGAGATCGCGGCGCGGGCCAAGCTGTTGCCGGCCAACTGGCAGAGCCGGCTGCCCAACAACTCCTGCCCCTACACCTCCACGATCGTGTTCCTGGTGCGCAAGGGCAATCCCTGGAAGATCCGGGATTGGCCGGACGTCATCAAGCCCGGCGTCGGCGTGGTCACGCCCAATCCGAAGACCTCGGGCGGCGCGCGCTGGGCCTATCTGGCGGCCTACGCCTGGGGCCTGAAGCACGGTGGCGAAGCGGCCGCACAGGACGTCGTGCGCAAGCTGTACAAGAACGTTCCGGTGCTGGACACGGGCGCGCGCGGGTCGACGACGACCTTCGCCCAGCGCGGTCTCGGCGACGTGCTGCTGTCGTGGGAGAACGAGGCGCACCTGACGATCGCCGAGTTCGGTCCCAACTTCGAGATCGTCTACCCGTCGCTGTCGATCCTGGCCGAGCCGCCGGTGGCGGTGGTCGACAAGAACGTCGACCGGCACAACACGCGCCACCTGGCCGAGGGCTACCTGAACTTCCTCTACAGCCCGATCGCCCAGGACCTGATCGGCAAGCACCACTTCCGGCCACGCCTGGCCCAGGCGGCGGCCAAGTACGCCGGCTCGTTCCGCAACCTGCCGCTGGTGACGGTGGACGACACCTTCGGCGGCTGGAAACGCGCCCAGGCGACGCACTTCGCCGACGGCGGGGTGTTCGACCGGATCTACAAGCCCGCATGACCGCCGCCGCCGTCGCATCGCCGCGCCGTCGCTGGCGCGAGCCCTCGATCCTGCCGGGGTTCGGGCTGTCGCTCGGGATCACCCTGGTCTGGGTCGGGGCGATCGTCGTGCTGCCGCTTGCGGCCCTGGCGCTGAGGCCCTGGGAGCTGGGGCTCGCCGGCGTCTGGCAGGCGCTGAGCGCCCCGCGGGTCGCGGCCGCGCTGAAGCTGAGCTTCGGTCTGTCGGCCCTGGCCGCCCTGGTGAACGCCCCGCTCGGGCTGCTTACGGCCTGGAGCCTGACCCGCTACGCGTTCCCGGGCCGGCGGCTGCTCGACGCCCTGGTCGACCTGCCGTTCGCCCTGCCGACGGCGGTGGCGGGCATCGCCCTGACGACGCTCTACGCTCCGACCGGACCGCTCGGCGCCGTGGCCGCGAAGTTCGGGCTGAAGACGGCCTATTCGCCGCTCGGCATCTTCATCGCCCTGGTCTTCATCGGCCTGCCGTTCGTGGTCCGCTCGCTGCAGCCGGTGATGGAAGACCTGGACACGGAGGTCGAGGAGGCCGCGCGCACGCTGGGGGCCGGCGACCTGCAGCGCATCGTGCTCGTCGTCCTGCCGGCTCTGCTGCCGGCGCTGATCTCCGGCGTCAGCCTCGCCTTCGCCCGGGCGGTCGGCGAGTACGGCTCGGTGGTGTTCATCGCCGGAAACCTGCCGATGAAGACCGAGATCGCGCCGCTGCTGATCGTCATCAAGCTGGAACAGTACGACTACGCCGGCGCGGCCGCGGTGGGCCTGGCCATGGTCGTGGTCGCCTTCGCCGCCCTGGCGGCGCTGAACGCCGTCCAGATCGCCGTCGCGCGGCGGGGGCGGGCATGACCGCCGCCGCGGCGACCGCCGCCGCCCAGGCGCCGCCGCGCAGGCCGGCGATCCGCCTGCCGGGCCTCTCGCCCCTGCTGGTCCTGGCGACGGCCGCGGTGATGGCGGTGCTCGTGCTCCTGCCGCTGGCGATCGTGTTCCACGAGGCCCTGGCCAAGGGCCTCGGCCCGGCGCTGCAGGCGCTGAGGGACCCCGACGCCCTGGCCGCGATCAGGCTGACCCTCGTGGTGGCGGCGATCTCCGTGCCGCTGAACGCCGTCTTCGGCGTCGCCGCCGCCTGGACCATCGCCAGGTTCGAGTTCCGCGGAAAGAGCGCCCTCGTCAGCGTGATCGACCTGCCGTTCTCGATCTCGCCTGTGGTGTCGGGCCTCGTCTGGGTGCTGCTGTTCGGCGCCCAGGGGTGGTTCGGCGGCTGGCTGGCCGAGCACGACGCGAAGATCATCTTCGCCCTGCCCGGGCTGGTGCTGGCCACCGTGCTCGTGACCCTGCCCTTCGTCGCCCGCGAACTGATCCCGCTGATGCAGGAGCAGGGCTCGGACGAGGAGGCCGCGGCGGTGACGCTCGGCGCGCCGGGCTGGACGGTCTTCCGGCGCATCACCCTGCCCAACATCCGCTGGGCCCTGCTGTACGGGGTCCTGCTGTGCAACGCGCGCGCCATGGGCGAATTCGGCGCCGTTTCCGTCGTCTCCGGACACATCCGCGGCCAGACCACCACCCTGCCGCTGCACGTCGAGGTGCTCTACAATGACTTTGATTTCGTCGGCGCCTTCGCGGCGGCCTCGCTCCTGGCCGGCCTCGGGCTCGTCACCCTCGTCCTCAAGACGGTCCTGGAATGGAGACACGCCCCTGAGCTCGCCGCGCGCCGCAAACACTGACGGACCCCGATCGGCGCTGGAGATCCGCGGGGTTTCCAAGGCGTTCGGGCGTTTTCCGGCCCTGGCGGGCGTGACCTTGCAGGCGCGGGAGAAGGAGTTCCTGGCGCTGCTGGGGCCTTCGGGCTCGGGCAAGACCACCCTGCTGCGAGTGCTGGCGGGGCTGGAGACGCCGGACGCGGGTGAGGTGCGCTTCGACGGCGAGGACTTCCTCGCCCTGCCCGCACGCAAGCGGCGGGTGGGCATGGTGTTCCAGCACTACGCCCTGTTCCGCCACATGACCGTGGCCGGAAACATCGCCTTCGGCCTCAACGTGCGGCCACGCGCCGAGCGGCCGAGCGGAGAGGCGATCCGAGCCCGGGTGGCCGAGTTGCTGGCCCTGGTGCAGCTGGAGGGGCTGGAGAAGCGCTATCCAGCGCAGCTGTCGGGCGGGCAGCGCCAGCGCGTGGCCCTGGCCCGCGCCCTGGCGATCGAGCCGCGCATGCTGCTGCTGGACGAGCCGTTCGGGGCTCTGGACGCCCAGGTGCGGCGCGAGCTGCGCCGCTGGCTGCGCGAACTGCACGACCGCGCCGGCGTGACGACGGTGTTCGTCACCCACGACCAGGAGGAGGCGCTGGACCTGGCCGACCGGGTGGCGATCCTGAGGGACGGGCGCCTGGTCCAGCTCGGCCAGCCGAACGAGGTCTACGAGAACCCGGCCGACCCGTTCGTCTACGACTTCCTGGGGGCGGCCTGCCGCATGCCCGGCGTCGTCGAGGGCGGGCGCCTGAGGGTGGCGGGCTGGGAGACCGAGGCGCCGGCGAGCGCCGATGGCGCGCCGCCTGGCGGCCGGGTCGAGGTGTTCTTCCGGCCGGACGAGGTCGCGTTCGCGCCGGAGGGCGACGCGGGCCTGGCGGCGGAGGTCAGGGCGGTGGTCTCGCGCGGGCCCTCGGTGCGTATCGAGTGCGTGGTCGAGGGCCGGACGCTGGAGCTGCAGGCGCATGGATCGACCCTGCCGCCGGGGGTCTCGCCGGGGCTGGCGCTGCGGGTCCGGCCGCTTAGGCCGCGGATCTACGCCGCGGCGTGAGGCTCAGCGCTCCGGGAGCAGCGCCAGGGCGACGAGGGCGAGGATCGCCGCCGGCAGGCTCTTGACGAGGGGACCCAGCGGATCGGCCCAGAGATCGGGCCGCCAGAGCGTGGCGCCGGCGAGATAGGCCGCGGTCACCGCGAGCATGCCGTAGAGCGCGGGCCGGGCGGTGCGGCGGTGGCAGGCGGCGGCGCCCAGGGCGACGTCGGCGGCGGCGCCGGCGAGGACGGCGAGCCGGGCCGATGCGGGATCGAACCCCGCCTCGGCCAGCACCGTGGCGGCCGCATCGGCGCGCCAGAAGCCGATCAGGCCCGACAGCAGCCAGAAGCCCGCGAGGCCGGCGACGACGAGCGGTTTCAGGAGATAGAGGGCCGCGAACCAGCGGTCCTGCACCCCCGCAGGGTCGGCGGCGAGAAGCTCGGCCAGCGGGCGCATGCGCACGCCCAGCGTGCGCTCGGCCGCTCCGGCTTCGCCGCGCACCCCGGCGGCCAGCTGGGCGACGGACGTCGAGCGCATCGGGCTCTTCCAGCCGAGCCAGGCCAGGGCGTCGGCGACGAGCGCCGCGGCGCG
>DASZQQ010000304.1:0-4590 GCA_035549595.1 Caulobacteraceae bacterium | reverse complement strand
CGAAAACCGCGAGACTCCCCGCGTCCGGAGGCGGATGCTGCACGCCATGGACCTCGATCACGACGCCTGCTACCGCGCGGTCGCCAGTCGCGACGCCCGCTTCGACGGCCGCATCTTCACCGGCGTGAAGACCACCGGCATCTACTGCCGCCCGATCTGCCCGGCGCGCACGCCCAAGAGCCAGAACATGGTGTTCTTCACCTCGGCCGCCGCCGCCCAGGAGGCCGGCTTCCGCCCGTGCCTGCGCTGCCGGCCCGAGACCGCGCCCGACCTCGGCGCCTGGCGCGGCGCGGCCAACACCGTCTCGCGCGCCCTGTCCCTGATCGAGATGGGCGCGCTCGACGACGCCGACGTCGAGGCCCTCGCCGACCGGCTCGGCGTCGGCGAGCGGCAGCTGCGGCGGCTGTTCCAGCGCCACCTCGGCGCCTCGCCGGTGGCGGTGGCCCAGACCCGACGGGTGCTGCTCGCCAAGCAGCTGATCCACGAGACGGCCCTGCCGATGGCCGAGGTCGCGCTCGCATCCGGCTTCGGCAGCATCCGGCGCTTCAACGAGACGTTCCAGCAGCTGTTCCGCCGCCCGCCCAGCGCCCTGCGCCGCGCCGGGGCGCCGGAGGTGTCGAGCGGGCCGTCCGGCGAGATCACCCTCCTGCCGCGCTATCGCCCGCCGTACGACTGGCCCGGCATGCTGGCGTTCCTGCGCCTGCGCGCGATCCGTGGGCTGGAGGTGGTCGAGGGCGACGCCTACGCCCGCACCATCGCGCTCGACGGCGCGCGCGGGACGCTGCGCGTCGAACCGGGGCCCGGCGACACCCTGAAGGCGACGATCCGGTTCCCGAAGCTCTCGGCCCTGCCGGCGATCATCGCCCGCCTGCGCCGGGTGTTCGACCTCGCCGCCGACCCCGACGCCATCGGGGCCCAGCTCTCCGAGGATCCGGCGCTGGCGCCGCTGGTCGCCGCGCGGCCGGGGCTTCGCGTGCCGGGCGCCTGGGACGGTTTCGAGCTGGCGATCCGGGCCGTGCTCGGCCAGCAGATCACCGTCACCGCGGCGATCAACCTCGCCGGCAAGCTCGTCGCGGCGTACGGCGAGCCGCTGTCGCCGGCCGAGGCCGCGCCCGGCCTCACCCACGTGTTCCCGGCTCCCGAGCGCCTCGCCGGCGCCGACCTCGCGACCCTGGGAATGCCCGGCGCGCGGGCCAGGGCGCTCTCGTCGATCGCCGCGGCGGTCGCGGCCGATCCCATGATCTTCGGCGCCCGGCGTGGTCTCGAGGAGGCGATCGTCACCCTTCGCGCCCTGCCGGGGGTCGGGGAGTGGACGGCGCAGTACATCGCCATGCGCGAGCTGCGCGAGCCGGACGCCTTCCCGGCCGCCGACATCGGCCTCCTGCGTGCGCTCGCCGACGAGGACGGCCGCCGCCCGACGCCCGCCGAGCTCCTCGCCCGCGCCGAGCGCTGGCGCCCCTGGCGCGCCTACGCCGCCCAGCACCTCTGGGCCTCCTGGTCCCCGCACCAGACCAAGGCCGAGGCGGCGTAGAATCAGGAACCACGAACCACACGAACCCCACGAACAACTTCAAGTCCCTGACTGCGCCGCCGCAACGGTCCCGTTCGTGTCGTTCGTGTGGTTCGTGGTTTCTTCAAATTGGCTTCGCCCGCGTACGCTCCCGTTGCTACAGCTTGCGTCAAGCAACGAAACGGGAAGGAAACCCCATGCGCCTGAAGGCCCCGCGCATCGCGCCGCTCGCCGACTCCGAGTTCAACGACGACCAGAAGGAGATCGTCGCCCCGATCGCCGCGGGTGGCGGGCGGGTGCTGAACATCTTCCGCACCCTGGTGCGCGACCCCAAGGCGACGCGCGGCTTCCTGGCCTGGGGCAACTATGTGCTCTCGCGCCGCAACGGCCTGCCGCCGCGCGACCGCGAACTGGTGATCCTGCACATCGGCTACCTGTGCAAGTCGGGCTACGAGTGGACCCAGCACGTCGGCATCGGCCTGCGTGACGGCCTGACGCGCGAGGAGATCGAGCGGATCAAGGGCGGCGCCGACGCCCCCGGCTGGAGCGCGTCCGACAAGGCCCTGCTGCGCGCCGCCGACGAGCTGCACCACGACCAGTTCATCACCGACGCCACCTGGGCCGCGCTCGGCGAGCACTTCAACGACAAGCAGCGCATGGACGTGGTCTACACCGCCGGCCAGTACACCCAGGTGTCGATGATGCTGAACACCTTCGGCGTCCAGCTCGACGAGGGCCAGACCCTGGACCCCGACCTGAAGGGGTTCTGAGGGTAGGCCACCAAAATCCGCTCTCCCTCGCGGAAGCGAGGGCCCAGGCTTTTTCGGAAGCCCTGGCGCCGGCCGAGAAAACACCTGGGTCCTCGCTTCCGCGAGGAAGAGCGGATGGTTTCACCCCCGCGCCGCGGACTGGGCGCGAAGCGCCTCTTCCTTGGCCATCAGTTCGCCGGTCGGGTCGGCGTCGGCGAAGTCGGCGGCTTCGAAGATCTGGCGGATCTCGATCTCGGCGGTCTGGCCCATCGGGTTGGGGCACTTCTTGACCCACGCGATGGCCTCGTCCTTCGACGCCACGTCCCAGATCCAGAAGCCCGCCACCGGACGGTCGGAGAGCGGGAAGGGGCCCTGGACCACCGTGCGGTCCTTGCCGTCGAACAGCACCCGCGCGCCCTTCGAGGTCGCCTGCAGGCCCTCGCCGGCCACCATCACCCCGGCCTTCACCAGCGCCTCGTTGAAGGCGCCCATCTCGGCCAGCAGCTCGGTCGAGGGCATGACGCCGGCCTCGGAGTCGGCCGAGGAAGTCAGCAGGATCATGAACTTCATCGCTTGCAGTCTCCCTGAGATGCTCGGCCCTGCGGCCGGCTCGCTTGGAAGAACGATCCTTCGGTCTTGGCGCCGACAGGTTCACACCGATTTCTGCGACCGGCGCGGCCCTCAGGCCTCGTCCGCCGCCAGGATCGCCCGCAGCTCGGCCTTGGCGACCTTCTCGAGGGTCGAGCGCGGCAGGGCGTCCACCAGGCGCACCTCGTGCGGCTGCTTGAAGGTCGCGAGGCTGTCGGCGCAGGCGGCCTGGATGCGCTGGACGAGGTCTTCGGGCGCGCCGGCCGCCGGGATCACGAACGCCACCGGCGCCTCGTCGAGCATCGGGTGCCGCTTGGCGACCACGGCCACCTCGCCCACGCCCGGAACCGCGCCGATCACGCGCTCGATCTCCGAGGCGGCGACGTTCTCGCCGCCGACCTTCAGCATGTCCTTCGACCGGTCGGCGAAATAGAGGCAGCCGTCCGTGCCCAGGCGCACGCGGTCGCCGGTGATGAAGAGGCCGTCGGGCCGGAACGCCTTCGCCGTCGCCTCCGGGTCGTTGAAGTACTCCAGGAACAGGGAGACGCCGCGCCTGCCGCCGACGAACAGCTCCCCCGTCTCGCCCGGCTTCACCGGCGCGCCGTGCTCGTCCAGAACGTGGATGTCGTAGGCGGGGGAGGGACGGCCGATCGAGAGGGGCGCGTCCGGCTGGACGGCCGAGCCCACCGTGCCGTGGGTGATCGTCTCGGTCATGCCCCACCAGCCGATGGTGCGCACGCCGAAGTGGCTGTCCCACGGCGCGTCGCAGACGCCGTTGCCCCAGAAACGGTAGCGGTGGTCCTTCGGGACCGGCTGGCTCATCAGCGCCTTGGCGCAGAACGGCACCATCGAGCTCCAGGTGGCGCCGTGCTTCAGCGACAGCGGCCAGAAGCGCGAGGCCGAGAACCGCGGCATGAGCACGATCGTCGCCCCGGCCCAGAGCGCGGCCAGGACCGAATAGGATTGGGCGTTGGTGTGGAAGAGCGGCAGGTGCGTCAGGTGGACGTCGTCCGGGCGCAGGTCCTCGTTCTGGGCGCACATCCGCGCGCCCCAGAGGGCGTTGGCGTGGGTCCAGAGCACCGCCTTGGGCCGGGCCGTGGTGCCCGAGGTGTACTGGATGGAGTAGTGGGCCCAGGGATCGTGCGGCCGGTCGGCCAGGACCGCCGGATCCGCGTCGATCGCCGCGAACGGTTCATAGCCGTCGGTGTCCGCCGTCGGCGCCTCGCCGTTGTCGGTGTCGGTGACGACGCGCCAGGGCAGCTGCGGCGCGGCCGCGGCGACCAGGGCGGCGAACTTCGGCTGGGTGATCGCGCCCACCGCGCCGCTGTGCCCGGCGAAATAGGCGACCTCGTCGCGGCTCGACTTGGCGTTCGTCGTCACCGCCACCGCCCCGGCGTAGGCGCAGCCCAGCCAGGCGATCACCGACTCCGGGCAGTTGTCGAGGTGCACCAGCACCCGCTCGCCGGGCTGCACGCCGCGCGCCTGCAGGCCGGCGGCGAACCGGCGCAGGGTCCCGGCGAACTCGGCGTAGCTCCACGTCCGGCCTTCGCCCTCGAACGGCTCCCAGACGAGGCACGGATGGTCGCCCCGATGCCGCGCCTGGCCGTCGATCAGCGTGCGGATGTCCATGCCCTCGAAGGGCGTCAGCGGGCGTGGGGTCATGGGCGTCGTCCTCGGGTTCGCCCTCGTGCCTAGCCGCATGTCGGCGCCGTGGGTAGTGGCCCTCCGGTCACCTGGGCGCCG
>DASZQQ010000303.1:0-13839 GCA_035549595.1 Caulobacteraceae bacterium | reverse complement strand
GGGGTCCGAACCCTGGCCCTTGTCGGACCCACCGCAGCCGGCAAGACGACGCTTCTGGAAGCCCTGTTGCTGGCCTCCGGCGCCATCGAGAAGCGCGCCGGCGGCGACAAGGTCGGCGACGCCAGCCCGGAGGCCCAGGCCCGCGGCCATTCCGTCGAGCTCAACCTCGCCGGCTTCGACTTCATGGGCGACCGCTACGACGTGATCGATTGCCCGGGCTGGGTCGAATACTCCACCGAGGTCGATGCGGCCCTGCCGGCCGTGGACCTCGCCATCGTCGTCGCCGAGCCCGATCCGGCCAAGGCCATCCTCCTGCAGCCCACGCTGCGCGAGCTGGAGCAGCTCGGCGTTCCCCACGCCCTCTTCATCAACAAGATGGACCAGGCCCGCGGCCCGCTGGACGACCTGCTGCAGGCCCTCGCGCCTGTGAGCTCCATGCCGCTGGTGGCGCGACAGCTTCCCATCGTCGACGGCGAGCACGTCACGGGCTTCATCGATCTGGCGCTCGAGCGCGCCTTCGTCTACCGGCCCGGCCAGCCTTCCCAGCGCGTCGACCTGCCCGGCGACCTCGCCGAGGCGGAAGCCGCCGCCCGCTTCCACATGCTCGAACAGCTGGCCGATTTCGACGACGAGCTGATGGAACAGCTGCTGAGCGACGTCACCCCCAGCCAGGACATGGTCTTCGCCGACCTCGTCAAGGACATGAACGAGGGCCTGATCGTGCCGGTGTTCTTCGGCTCGGCCCAGAACGGCTTCGGCGTGCGGCGCCTGTTGAAGGCCCTGCGCCACGAGGCGCCCGAGCCGGCCAGGGCGGCCGAGCGGCTCGGCCTCTCCGCCCCCGGCGCCTATGTGCTGAAGGCGGCCTACGCCGGCCAGGCCGGCAAGCTCGCCTACGCCCGCAACTTCGGGGCCAGGCTGGCCGACGGGGCCGAGCTGACGCTGGCCGACGGCGAGCACTCGCGCGCCGGCGGCCTCTTCCAGGTGCAGGGGGCGGCGCTGAAGAAGGTCGCCGCCGCCGAGGTCGGCGACATCGTCGCCATCGGCAAGGTCGACCACGCCGCGGCCGGCCAGGCCCTGACGCTGGGGGCCAAGGGCCAGGCGGCCAAGGCGCCGCTCAGCCAGCGCCCGCCGCTCTACGCGATCGCCATCGCGGCCAAGGACCGCAAGGACGACGTGCGCCTCTCCGGCGCCCTGCAGCGCCTGACCGAGGAGGACCCCGGCCTGAAGGTCGAGCACGACGCCGAGAGCCACCAGGTGCTGCTGTCCGGCCAGGGCGACGGCCACGTGCGCCTGGCCCTTGAGCGGATGAAGCGGCGCTTCGGGGTCGAGGTCGACACCGCCGCGCCGACGACGCCCTACCGCGAGACCATCACCAGGTCCGTCACCCAGCGCGGCCGGCACAAGAAGCAGAGCGGCGGCCACGGCCAGTTCGGCGACGTGACCATCGAGGTCAAGCCCATGCCGCGCGGCCACGGCTTCACCTTCGAGCAGAAGATCACCGGCGGCGCCGTGCCCAAGCAGTGGATCCCGGCGGTGGAACAGGGGGTGCGCGACGGCCTCGCCAAAGGCCCGCTCGGCTATCCGGTCACCGACCTGCACGTGACCCTGGTCGACGGCGGCTGGCACAGCGTCGATTCCTCGGAAATGGCCTTCCGCACCGCCGGGCGGATCGCCATCGAGGAGGCGCTGAAGGCGTGCGGCCCGATCATGCTGGAGCCGATCGAGAAGCTGGCCATCGTCACCCCGTCGACGGCGCTCTCGAACATCACCTCGGCGCTCTCGGCCCGGCGCGGCCAGATCCTGGGCTTCGGCCCGCGCGAGGACTGGCCCGGCTGGGACAAGATCGAGGCCTACCTGCCGCAGGCCGAGCGGCACGACCTGATCGGCGAGCTGCGCAGCCTGACCCAGGGCCTGGGCGCCTTCGAGACCAGCTTCGACCACATGGCCGAAAGCCGCGGCACGGAACACCGCGGCGCGGCGGCCTGACGGGCCGGCGACGGACCGGGGACATGATCCGACGGATCGTGTCCCCTTTCCCAGCCTGTGCCGGCGGCGCCGGCGCCAAGTCGACGGCGCTGCAATTCGACCAAAGAGGACACAGAGGTACACAGAGGGGCACAGAGGGGGGGGCGGGGAGGCTGAGAGGCCCGTCTCGATCTCCCCCTCCGTGTTCCTCTGTGCCCCCTCTGTGTCCTCCGTGGTGAAAAGCTGAGGTCGGGCTTCGCCGGCATGGGGGATTGGGGGGTGCGGAGACACGGACCCTTCGGGATCAGGTCGCTTCCCGGTCTGCTCAAGGAATGGGCAATCGCCGGAACCTGGCGTCTGCGGCGCGGCGCGGCGGGCGGCCGGCGCCGGTTCGGCGTAGGTGTGGAGGCAGGACGGTCCCGTGGGCCATTCCTCCCTGAGCGAACCTGGCGCGGAACGTCGTTCCGCGCCTTTTTCGTCGCCGGGGAAGGCGCCGCCGAAGCGGCTTGCGTCCTGCCCGCGCCCGCCCGACCATGCGGCCGAGCGGGTTCGACTGGAGGAGGCTGATCCGATGCGACGCCTGATCGCCGTGGCGGCCGCGTGCCTCGCGCTGGCGGCCTGCGCGACCCCGACCGTCTACCAGGCCGCCGCCACGCCCGGGGCGGTGGGCTTCACCGAGACGCGCATCGAGCCCGGCCGCTACCGCGTGACGTTCCAGGGCGGGAGCGGCGCCCCGGCCGCCCAGGTCGAGGACTACGCCCTGCTGCGCGCCGCCGAGATCACCCTGCGCGACGGCTACGACTGGTTCACGATCAGCGACCGCAGCGGCGAGATCTTGCCGCCGCGGTCCAGCTCGAGCGTATCGATCGGCACGGGCGGCGGCGATCTCGGCCGCCACGGCGGCGTCGGCGTGGGGGTGGGCACGACCTTCGACCTCAGCGGCGGGCCCATGCTGCGCCGCTCGCTGGAGATCGTCATGGGCAAGGGGGCCAAGCCGCCCGGCCCGGACAGCTACGACGCGCGGGGCGTCGAGGACGAGATCGGGCCGAGAGCCGGGCGGCGCTAGAGCCTTCCCCGGTCAGGTCGGATCGACCTGACCGGGACAAGAAGGCTCGATTCGTTGGGTTTGAGCGCCTCCTGATCGCCAAACCGGTTCCCACTTTGGCGGGAGGCGCTCTAGGAGCCTCCGGTCACTCGGGCGCGAACTCGGCCAGGAGGCGCTTCAGGTCGGGCTCGTCGACGAGGTTGGCGGCCTCGGCGCGGCTGGCCCACAGCTTCTCGCGCTGGCCCTTCTCCGGCCAGTCGTCCTTTTCCTCGGTGACCTTCAGGGGATAGAGGCCGACTTCGACGTGCTGGGTCGCGCCGTTCGCCAGCCGCTTGTCGTAGCTGAAGGCGCCGATCGGCTTGCGGCTGGCCTCGCCGACCACGCCGGCTTCCTCGAACGCCTCGCGCGCCGCGCAGTCGCCGCCCTTCAGGCCCTTGATCGGCCAGCCCTTGGGCACGACCCAGCGGCGCGTCTCACGCGAGGTGATCAACAGCACCCGCACGTCGCCGCGGTCGTCCAGGCGCCAGGGCAGGGCCGCCGACTGGTTCTTCGGCTCGCGTGCGGAAAGACGGCGCGCCTTCTTGCCCATCAGAGCGCACCGCACGTCTTGCCAGAGATCCGCGAATCAGCCTCGCCCATGATCTGTCCAGGCGTAAGCCTTTGACCGGCGGCTGTAAACGCGACGGCGGATCGCCCGGCGGTCGCAAGCAGTTCGATCCGTATACGCATCAATGGCGGCGCTCGTTCCGGTCCGCGATCGAACGCCGCCGCAGCCCCAAGGTTTCCGGCGCCCAGCGCTTCCCACGAACTTAGACGGGGTTATAAACTTGGCGCGGAGGCGGCCATCCAGCGTCCGCCCCAGGGAGTACCAGAATGCTGCTCAGCGACGTGCCCGCGGTGGCCGCGCACCATGCGCCCGACACCGTGGCGATCCGCTTCCAGGACCGCGCCTTCACCTATGCGCAGATGCGCGACCGCTGCTGGCGGCTGTCGAACGCCCTGATCCCGCTGACCGAGGCGGGCGATCGCGTGGCGATCCTGGCCGAGAACTGCCCGGAATACGTCGAGTGCTACTACGGCGTGCCCGGCGCGGGCCTGGCGCTGACGCTGCTCAACTACCGGCTCTCGGGGCGCGAGCTGGCCTACATCATCGGCAATTCGGGCCCCCGGATCCTGGTCGTCGAGCCCAAGTACCTGCCGACCATCCGCCAGATCCGCGCCGAGATCCCCACGGTGGAGCGCATCCTGCTGATCGGCGGCGGGCCGGAGGAGGACTGCGAGGACTTCGAGGCCTTCCTGATGGGCGGCGAGGCGTCCGAGCCGGCGCGCAAGCCGGCGGAGACCGACCTTTGCTGGCTGCTCTACACCTCGGGCACCACCGGCCTGCCCAAGGGGGCGATGCTGTCGCACCGCAACCTGATGGCCGCGATCGTCAACAGCATGACCACCTGGGAGTCGCCGCCGGGCGAGGTGTGCATGTTCACCTTCCCGCTGTTCCACGTCGCCGGCTACGTGATGCCGATGCACCACCTCAGAACCTATCCGGTGGTGCTGCTGCGCAACTTCGATCCCGAGACCCTGCTGCGCAACGTCGAAACCTGGGGCGTGACCAACACCGCCATGGCGCCGACCATGATCGCCATGCTGCTCGAGGACCCGGTCACAGACCGCTTCGACATCTCGAGCCTGCGCCGCATCGGCTACGGCGCCGCGGCCATGCCGGCCGAGGTGCTGAAGAAGGCGCGCCTGCGCTGGCCCGGCGTCGGCTTCTCGACCGGCTTCGGCATGACCGAGCTGGCCGGCAACGTCATGGCCATGGGGCCGGACGACCACAACCGCGCCGCCGAGCAGGGCCTGGCGATCCTGCGCTCGGTCGGCCGGCAGATGCCGCTGGCGCGCGTGCGGGTGGTGGACGACGAGGGCCGCGACGTCGCCCCCGGCCAGCCGGGCGAGATCGTCGTCAAGGGCGACCAGGTGCTGATGGGCTACTGGCGCAATCCCGAGGCCACGGCGGCGTCCTTCTACGACGGCGGCTGGTTCCGCAGCGGCGACGTCGGCCAGTGGGACGAGGACGGCTACCTCTACATCGTCGACCGCAAGAAGGACATGATCCTGACCGGCGGCGAGAACGTCTATCCGCGCGAGGTCGAGGAGGTGCTGTACGAGCACCCGGCGGTGGTCGAGGCCGCGGTCCTGGGCGCGCCGGACCCGAAGTGGGGCGAGAAGGTCGTGGCCGTGATCGCCGCGCGCCACGAGGTCTCGGGCGCCGAGATCGTCGCCTTCTGCCGCGAGCGCATCGCCAGCTACAAGAAGCCCCGCCACGTGGTGTTCATCGAGGCCCTGCCGCGTAACGCCTCCGGCAAGGTGCTCAAGCGCGAACTGCGCGACCGCATCGCCTCGGGCGACCTGGACCTCGGGGATCTCTGATCTCCCTCCCCTTCATGGGGAGGGACAGTTCGCGAAGCGAGCAGGGTGGGGAAGTCTGCCGCCCCCCGACCGCTCACCGGTTGGCGCCCGAGACGGTGTCACACTTCCCCACCCTGCGAAGCTTCGCTTCGCTTTGTCTCCCCATGAAGGGGAGGGAGGGCGGCGCTACTCCCACCAGGGATAGCCCCTGGGCATGTCGGCGGTGACGCGGCCGGGGAAGTTCGGGGCGCGCTTTTCGAGGAAGGCGCTGACGCCCTCCTTCACGTCGCCACCGGCGCCCAGTGTCATGGCGAAGGCGCCGTCGATCTTCAGCAGGTCGAAGGGCAGGCCGTCGGAGGCGAAGCGCCACAGCATCTGGCGGGTCAGGGCGATCGAGACCGGGGCGGTGTTCTCGGCGATCTCCAGGGCGATCTCGCGGGCGCGCGCCAGGAGGGCGTCCGGGGCCACGACCTCGCTGACGAGGCCGCCGGCCAGGGCTTCGGCGGCGTCGAACACCTTGCCCGACAGGCACCAGCGCAGGGCCTGGGGCAGGCCCACGATCTGGGGCAGGAACCAGGCGCTGCCGGCCTCGGGCACCAGGCCCCGCCGGGCGAAGACGAAGCCGAACCGCGCAGCCTCTGAAGCGATCTTGATGTCGGTGGGCAGGGCAAGGGTGATGCCTACGCCCACCGCCGGGCCGTTGAAGGCGGCGATGGTCGGCTTCTTCGAATTGAACAGGGCCCCGACGAAGCCGGGGTCGCCCTCGCGCCGCGCCCCGCTCTGGCGTCCGCCGCCGAAGTTGGTCGCGCCCGCGCCGCCGGCGGAGGTGTCGAAGCTGTTCGCGCCGGCGGAGAGGTCGGCCCCGGCGCAGAAGCCGCGCCCGGCGCCGGTCAGGATCACGGCGCGCACCGCATCGTCCGCGTCGGCCCGCTTCAGGGCGTCGGTCAGGTCGGCGCCCATCTGGGCGGTGTAGGCGTTCAGCTTGTCGGGCCGGTTCAGCGTCAGGGTCAGGACGGGCCCCTCGACCTCGTAAAGGATGGTGTCATAGGCCATGTCGCTTTCCTTCCTGACGCAGCGGCAATCCGGCTTGTCGAGCCGGCCATATATTGTAACTTGTTATAAGGAATCTGGCGCCGTCAACGGACTCGGCGCACGGATCGGGGGCGTTCAGCGCAATTGGGTTTTGAACTCGTTATAGCGAACTGGTCTATAGGTTGACGAAGCGGACGCTGGACAAGATGCCGCCTGTCGGGCGCGCCCGTTTCGGGCCAGACAGAGTCGCTTCGCCGTTGCACCCTGCGCGGGAATCGGCGTCGGACAATGGTCCGGCGGCGCCGCCTCCTGTATGGCGGGGCGCTGCTCATTTTGAACTGGAGATTTTCTTTCCGTGTCGATCGCGATTGCGACATCAAACCTGGAGCCGGAGGTGACCTTGGGCCGGCGCGAGGCGGGCAAGCAGGAGCGCCGCCAGCGGATCATCACCGCCGCGCGCGAGCTGATCCGCGAGACCGGCAACGCCGGGCTTTCCATGCGCGCCCTGGCCGCCCGGGCAGGCGTGAGCCTCGCCACCCCGTACAACCTGTTCGGCTCCAAGCGCGCGATCGTCCTGGCCGTGCTGCAGGACGTGCGCGAGTTCCACGAGCGCTTCTCGACCCTGCGCTCGACCGACCCGCTGGAGCGGATCTTCCTGGCCGTGGAGATGCAGGTCGAGTTCTACGTGGCCGACCCGGAATTCTACAAGACCATGTGGGCGGCGGTGTTCGACACCTCCGACGACGTGCGGGCGACCCTGTTCAATCCCAAGCGCGACGCCTTCTGGCTGGGCCTGATCCATGACGCGATCGGATCCGGGGCGATCCTGAAGGAGATCGACGCCGAGCTGCTTCTGACCCAGCTCGACCACCTGTTCCGCTCGGTGATGCTCGACTGGATCGTCGGCGAGGTCGAACTGTCGGTGCTGATCCCGACCGTACGGCTGGGCTACGCCCTGATCCTGAACGGCGCCGCCTCGTCGGAATGGCGCGGCCCCCTGCTGGCCCGGATCGTCGAGGCCCAGAAGCGCCTCGAGACCGCCGCCGCGGAACGCGAACAGCTGCGCCGGCGCAAATGATGTCGGGGACATGATCCCGAAGGGTTCGTGTCCCCTCCAGCTCTCACCCTGACCGGACGGGGGGACACGATTCCGACGCTGTCGGCATCATGTCCCCGGTAGCGCAAAGAAGAAGGGCCGGACTTGCGTCCGGCCCTCTCCCGAAGCTGACGGTGACGGCTACCGGAAGCGGTAGCTGACGCTGACGCCGTAGGTCACCGGCTGGCCGGTGTAGTGCAGCAGCACATCGTTCACGTGGCTGGCCGAGGTCCAGTACCACTTGTTGGTGACGTTGCGGCCCCAGACCTGGACCATCAGCGGCCCCTTCACGATGCCGGCCCGCAGGTCGAGCAGGGCGTAGCCCGGCACGGCCAGCGGATCGTTGGCGTGGTTGGTCGGGCACGGGCCCACCGCCGTCGCCGACGGCGCCCCGGCGCAGGTCAGGTAGCCGCCGAAGATCGGGTAAACGCCCGATGTGCCGGCATTGTAGAAGGCCGGGATCGGCGAGCGGTTGACGAAGAAGGTGTTGGTGTCGGAGACGAAGTTCAGGGTCGCGCCGACGAACGCCTTGACGTCGTCCTTCAGCGTCCACTGGTACTGGGCGTCCACCGAACCTTGCCACTTCGGGGCCGACGGGAAAGCCTCGCCGGTGTAGTCGGCGTACTGGTTGAAGGCGTCGAAGTTGTAGTAGTGGCCGGCCTGGCAGGTGATGTAGCCGGGCAGCGTCGGGTCCGACTGGGCCGGCGGCGGCGCGCAGACGTTCTTCGACGAGGTGTCGATCTTGCTGAACTGGTAGCTGACCGCCGGCGTGATGGTCAGGCCGGGCAGCCAGTCGGGCGCGTAGGTGCCCGACAGTTCGAAGCCGATGACGTGCGACTTGGGCACGTTCACCAGCGAGGGCAGGGCGCCGAACAGCGGGTCGCTGACCGCGCCCAGGATCTGCTTGTTGGAGTAGTCGTAGTAGAAGAAGGCGCCGTTGGCCTGCAGGGTGTGGTTCAGCAGGCCCGCCTTGAAGCCGACCTCGTAGCTGAGCAGCCCTTCCTGCACGACCGGTTTGGTCTGGGTGAAGGTGGCCAGCGCCACGGTCGGGAACGAGCCGCCCTTGTAGCCCTGCGACACGTTCACATAGAGCAGGGTGTCGGGGTTCGGCTTCCAGTTCAGGCCCGCCTGCCAGGCGACGTTGTCCTCGTTCAGATTGGCGTAGAACAAGGCGCCGTTGGGCGGCGAATTGAAGTTCATGGCCGCGGTGCCGGTCGAGGCGCAGCTGCCGGCCGGCGACAGCGCCGGCGAGGTCGAGCCGAAGAAGGGTTGCAGGGCGTACGCGACCAGCGCCCAGGTGCCGTCGCCGCCGTCATTGCCGCAGACGCCACCAAGTTTGTCCTCGCGCGTATAGCGCACGCCGCCCAGCAGGGTGACCGTGGGCAGGATCGGGTATTCGGCGTGGGCGAACACCGCATAGGTGTCGGTCGTCTGGGTGTCGGTCGGCTTGGTCGGGCCCAGCGGGAGGCCGACGTCCACTGGCGGGTCGAGATTGAGGTTGTAGGCGAAAAGCGTCGGGCTGGCCGTGGAGGCGTTGTAGGTCTGCAGGAACTGGTCCCAGGTCGAGTCGTGCTCGTAGTTGCCGCCGATGATCCAGTTGCCCTTGCCCCCGAAGTTCCCGGAAAGGCGCAGCTCCTGGTAGATGCTGGTGATCTTGCCGTGCTGGATCGACTGGTAGTCCTGGATCGCCATGCCGGCGCCGTCGATGCCCTGGTGGCGGCTGAACCGCTGCACCGAGGTCAGGGACGTGACCGTCATCCCGGCGCCGAGCTCGTAGTCCATCCGCAGGGCGGCGCTGAAGTAGGTGTTGTGCTTGCGCGCCGGCTCGCAGCTGGTCGGCTGGCCGCCGGCCTGCACCACCGATCCCGGTCCCATCGATTCCGCCGGCGCGCCGGCCATGGTCGGGTTCAGGTTCGCCTCGACATGGCCGAGCTGCTGGTTCGCGATCGGATCGAACGGCGAGTTGTTGACGCAGCTGTTCCACCCGGCCGCCTGGTCGTTGTGCGGGGCCAGCGGATAGTTGGCGATCGCCGGGGCCAGCGGCGCCAGCGGGCTCAGCTCGGCGATGCCGTAGAGCTGGCCCATCTGCGTCCAGCCCCGGTCGAGCCAGGAGTTCAGGGTCAGGAGGGCCTTGAACTTGTCGGTCGGCTTCCACTGCACCGACAGGCGGCCGTTGATGAAGTCCTTGCCGCCGAAGGTCTGGCCCTGCTGCTGGGCGTAGCCGTTCTGCCAGGGGCCGCTCTCGTTGATGCGGCCGGCCAGGCGCACGTCCAGGCCGTTGGCGACCGGCCCGCTGACGAAGCCGGAGATGTCGGCGTCGTTGAAGCGGCCGTAGCTGGCGTCGACGCCGGCGTCGAAGCTGTCGCTGGGCTTGTTGGCGACGTAGTTGATCGCGCCGCCGGTGGCGTTCTCGCCGAACAGGGTGCCCTGCGGGCCTTTCAGCACTTCGACGCGCTGCAGGTCCAGGCTGGCGCCGTTGGTCAGGGCCGAGAACGGCAGGGGCGCTTCGTCGAGGTAGACGCTGACGGTCGGGCTGCCGGCGAGCGAGGTGTCCTGGAAGCCGACGCCGCGGATCGTGAAGACGTAGGTGCCGTAGTAGGTCGGCGTCGACTGGAAGCCGGGCACGATCTTCTGCAGGTCCGAGGTGTCGTGCACGCCCAGCTGCAGCAGCTTGTCGCCCGACGCGGCCTGGATCGACATGCCGACGTTGTTGATGTTCTCCTCGCGCTTCTGCGCGGTGACGACCACCTCGCCGACGGTGGCGATCGGGCCGGTGTCGGCAGCCTCCGCCGTGGCGGCGGCCAGCAGCGGCGTGGCCGCCAGCGACTGGGTGGGCAGGGTGATGATCGTGGCCAGGATCACGGCGGACGCACCGCCAAGGGCCATAGTCCTGAAGCGCATCGTGAAACTCCCCGGGAGCGCCCGTCATTGCCGCGGGCGTCATGCATTTTTCTGGAAACGCAGCCTGTCGACGCCGGGAGCCCCCAGAGACGACGAACACTAAGCTTATCGACGACTCGTGAGTCGAGGTTATATCCGGTTATAAGTATGTGTCCAGACCAACCCACGCCTGTCCGTCACCTTGGGGAAGGTGTTGCCGGCATGCCTCACCCAAGGCCAGTTCCTTGAATTTACAGGCTTGCAGAGAACAGGCGCCGCGCGCGGCCACGAGGCGCGCCGCCGCCGCTCCGTCGGCTTCCGGACCTTCGGAGAGGCGTTGAAATTGAACGCGCTATAGCAAACCGTATGTTCTGAAACGACGCAAAGAGGGTGGAGGCAGGCGTGGCGGACAGCTTGGACAGGACGGCTTCGGATCGGCTCGGCTTCGAGATCGGCGCCCTCGACGCCTGGATGACGGCGCAGGTGGACGGCTACGCCGGCCCGCTCGAGGTGCGGCGCTTCCAGGGCGGCCAGTCCAACCCGACCTTCCATCTCTTGACGCCGGGACGGCAGTACGTGCTGCGGCGCAAGCCGCCCGGCAAGCTCCTGGCCTCCGCCCACGCCGTCGACCGCGAGTTCCGCGTGATCTCGGCCCTGCATCCGGCCGGATTCCCCGTTCCCCGCCCGTATGCGCTCTGCGAGGACGAGGCCGTGATCGGGACCATGTTCTACGTCATGGAGCTGGTGGACGGCCGGATCCTGCGCGACCCGCTGCTGCCGACGTGCTCGCCGGCCGACCGCCGGGCGATCTGGCTCGACATGGTGCGCGTGCTGGCGGACCTGCACAGCCGCGACCACCGCGCCCTGGGCCTGGAGACCTTCGGCCGCGGCGAGAACTACCTGGCCCGCCAGATCGACCGCTGGACCAGGCAGTACCGGGCCTCCGAAACGGAGCGGCACGAGACCATCGAGCGGCTGATCGGCTGGCTGCCGCGCACGGCGCCGGCGAACAGCCGCACCTGCCTGGTGCACGGCGACTTCAAGATCGACAATGTGGTCATCGACCCCGTGCTGCCGGAGGTGAAGGCGGTGCTGGACTGGGAGCTGTCGACCATCGGCGACCCGCTCGGCGACTTCACCTACCTGATGATGAACTGGGTCTCCGGACCGATCGCCGACCTGCCGGACCTCGCCGCCCACGGCGTGCCGACGCTGGACGAGTGCGTCGCCGAATACTGCCGCCTGACCGGCCGCGATGGCCTGCCGGACCTGAACTGGTGCTTCGCCTACAACTTCTTCCGCCTGGCCTGCATCCTCCAGGGCATCGTCGGGCGCGCCCGCGACGGCACGGCCAACAGTCCCGAAGCCGCCTCCATGGCCCTGCGCGTGCCCGTCCTCGCCGACGCCGCCTGGCGCTTCGCGGTGAAGGCGGGGGCTTAGTTGCCGACTCTGGCCGAAGGAAATTATAACTCGGTCTAAGTTTTAAGGGAGACCGAGCCCATGCCCCTCTCGCGCGACGAGATCATCGCGGCCCTGACGGCCGAGGGGCTGTTCCAGCTGGTCGTGGACGACAGCGCGGGCCACCCCTTGCGCGTCTACGCCAACGCGCCGCCGTCGCTGCGGGCGGTGCTGGAGTCGACCCTGGCCCATGGCGACAAGCCGTTCCTGATCTACGAGGACGAGGTCGTCAGCTACCGCGAGCACTTCGAGCGCGTCGCGGCCCTGGCCCACTACCTGGCCGCCCGCGGGGTGACGAAGGGCGACCGCGTGGCGCTGGGCATGCGCAACTATCCGGAATGGAGCGTCGCCTTCTGGGCCTGCCAGGCCATCGGCGCGATCGTGGTGGCGCTGAACGCCTGGTGGACCGGCGCCGAGCTGGCCTTCGCCCTGACCGACTCCGCGCCCTCGGCCCTGCTGATCGACGGCGAGCGGCTCGAGCGGCTGCGCCCGCTGCTGCCCGACCTGGACCTGAAGGCCGTGGTCGTGGCGCGGCGCGGCGGCGCCGGGGCCGGCGGCGTGGACTTCGAAGCGGCCATCGCCGAGGGCGGCCGCGAGGCGGGCCTGCCCCCCGCCGACGTCGGCCCGGCGGACCTGGCCACCATCCTCTACACCTCGGGCACGACCGGAAACCCCAAGGGGGCGATGGCGACGCACCGCAACCACGCCACCAACCTGATGAACACCCTGCTCAACGGCGCGGTGGCGCGGACCGCCGCCGGCCTTCCGGACCCGCCGGCCGACGCGCCCCAGGCCGGGGCCCTGCAGACCTTCCCGTTCTTCCACATCGGCGGCCTCTCCGGCCTGCTGATCGGCGCGGCGGTCGGGACCAAGATGGCGCTGATGTACAAGTGGTCGCCGCACGAGGCGGTGCGCCTGATCGAGACCCACCGCCTGTCCGGCGTCGCCGGCGTGCCGATCGTGGTGCGCCAGCTGCTGGAGACGGCGAGCGCCTCGGGCGCGGCCATGGACTCCCTGATGGGCGTCACTTCGGGCGGCGCGCCGGTGCCGCCGGACCTGATCCGCCGCATCGGCGAGCAGTTCCAGGCGCGGGCGGCCCCCGGCAACGGCTACGGCCTGACCGAGACCACCAGCGCGGTGATCATCAACGGCGGCGCCGACTACCTGGCCCAGCCCGACAGCGTCGGCCGGCCGGCGGCCACCGCCGACATCCGTGTCGTCGCCGAGGACGGCTCGGACCTTCCTGCCAACCAGGTCGGCGAAATCTGGGTGCGCGGGCCGAACGTGATCCCCGGCTACTGGCGCAATCCCGAAGCGACCGAGGCGGCGTTCGGCGGCGGCTGGTTCCGCACCGGCGACCTCGGCTACCGCGACGAGGCCGGGCTCTACTACGTCGTCGACCGGATGAAGGACGTGATCATCCGCGGCGGCGAGAACGTCTACTGCGCCGAGGTCGAGGCGGCGCTGCTGGAGCACCCGCTGGTGCGCGACGCCGCGGTGGTCGGCTTGCCGCACGCGGACTACGGCGAGGAGGTGGGGGCGGTGATCCAGGTGGCTCCGGCCGACCGGTCCGACGCCGCAGCGCGCGAGATCGTGGAAAGCCTCGCCGAGCGCCTGGCCCGGTTCAAGATCCCGACCGCCGTCCGCCTCGTCGAGGATGACCTGCCGCGCACCGCCACCGGCAAGATCCTGAAACGCGAGCTGAAGACGCGGTTCTCGGGGACATGATCCCGGGGCAACAACCCAAAACGGCGTATCCGCCCGGCCGCGGTTGATCTCGATCAAAGGCGGGGCCTTCCCGCGCGCGGAAGTTCGGTGGCGCAGACGAGCGATACGCCGCCGCCGGAAACGCGCAGGAACCGCCATGAACGATACCGCCACCCTCGCCCGCCCCGCCGGGACCAAGACCGAACACTTCGACGTCCTGATCGTGGGCGCCGGCATCTCCGGCGTCGGC